>NZ_JBHVDM010000031.1:0-63867 GCF_042802775.1 Nocardia sp. NPDC057455
CCTGACCACGCTCCACCCGCTGACCCTCGTCCACGATCGGACGCTGATTCGAACAGGTGCCCTGATTCGAACGGTTGAACTTCCGCATCCGATAGCTGCGTCGGATGCCATCGTCCTGCATGACGGTGATGTAGTCGGCGGAGACTTCCTCGACCACACCGGCCTGTTCGTTCACCACTACATCGCCGGCATCTATCGCCGCGCGTAATTCCATACCGGTGCCGACCAGCGGGGCCTCGGAGCGAATCAGCGGAACCGCCTGCTTTTGCATGTTCGCGCCCATCAGGGCGCGGTTGGCGTCGTCGTGCTCGAGGAACGGGATCATCGCGGTCGCGACCGACACCATCTGACGCGGCGAGACGTCCATGTAGTCGACTCGGGCGGATTCGACGAGCTCGACTTCGGAATTTCTGCGACGCACCGCGATTCGCGGCGCGACGAAGTGCCCCTCGGCATCGAGTGGCTCGTTCGCCTGCGCCACGACGTGCAGGTCTTCCTGGTCGGCGGTCAGGTAGTCGACCTCGTCGGTCACCCTGCCGTTCACCACTTTCCGGTACGGGGTCTCGATGAAGCCGAACGGATTCACCCGCGCGTACACCGACAGATAACCGATCAACCCGATGTTCGGGCCTTCCGGGGTCTCGATCGGGCACATCCGGCCGTAATGGCTGTAATGCACATCGCGGACTTCCAGACCGGCGCGCTCCCGGGTCAGGCCACCCGGGCCCAGCGCCGAGAGGCGGCGTTTCTGGGTCAGACTCGCGAGCGGGTTGCGCTCATCCAGAAATACCGACATCTGCGAGGTTCCGAAGAACTCCTTGATCGCGGCGACGACCGGGCGGATGTTCATCAGGGTCTGCGGCGTGATCGCCTCGACATCCTGAGTGGTCATCCGCTCGCGAACCACACGCTCCATGCGAGAGAGGCCGATTCGCATCTGGTTCTGGATCAGCTCGCCGACGGTGCGCAGGCGACGGTTACCGAAATGATCGATGTCATCGACCTCGACCCGGACCTCCACGCCACCGGGGGCGGTCATGGTCTTGTCACCCGCGTGCAGGCGCAGCAGGTATTCGATGATCGTGACGATGTCTTCCTCGGCGAGCACGGGTGAGCCGACGGCTTCGCCGGTGCGGATGCCGAGCTTCTTGTTGATCTTGTAGCGACCGACGCGCGCCAGGTCGTAGCGCTTCTCCTTGAAGAACAAGTTCTCCAGCAGGGTCTGCGCGGACTCCTTGGTCGGCGGCTCGCCCGGACGCAGCTTGCGATGGATATCGAGCAGCGCCTCATCGGTGCCCGGGGTGTTGTCCTTCTCCAGCGACGTCATCATGACCTCGGAGAAACCGAACCGCTCCCGGATCCGTTCACTCGTCCAGCCGAGCGCTTTGAGCAGCACCGTCACGGGCTGGCGACGCTTGCGGTCGATGCGCACACCCACGGTGTCGCGCTTGTCCACGTCGAACTCCAGCCACGCACCGCGCGACGGGATGACCCGCACACTGTGCAGATCCTTCTCCGTGCCCTTGTCGACATCGTGGTCGAAGTACACACCCGGCGAACGCACCAGCTGCGACACCACGACACGCTCGGTGCCGTTGATGATGAACGTGCCCTTGTCGGTCATCATCGGGAAATCACCCATGAAGACCGTCTGGCTCTTGATCTCACCAGTGTTGTTGTTGATGAACTCCGCCGTCACGAACAGCGGAGCCGCATACGTCATGTCCTTGTCTTTGCACTCATCGATCGAGGCCTTGACCTCCTCGAAGCGGGGATCGGAGAGCGTGAGCGACATCGTCGCGGCGAAATCCTCGATCGGGGAGAGCTCTTCGAGCACTTCCGACAATCCGCCCGCCCGTGCGTCGCCGCGCGCCGCCGCCCGGTCGTGCCGGGCGGGCGCACCGATCAACCATTCGAACGAATCGATCTGGATATCCAGCAGCCCCGGAACATCGAGGGGCTCACGAATTTTGGCGAACGAGACCCGCTCAGGCGCCCCGGAGACTCCGGTATCGGCGGGCATTCCGGCATCGACGTCGGCCTGACTCGAGATTGTCAAGATGCGTCCTTCCAGCACCTCGCGCCGCCCACGCGTTCGCGTGGTCGTCACGGTATCTGCTTGTCCTGTGGGCGGTATTTCTCCTGTACGCACCGTGCTGGGAGGTGCCCGAACATGCCTCGACAACAACGGGTAGAAGGTGGCACGCCGACAGTGCCACTTTCCACAGTCATTTCGTATTTCGAGAGTTGGACAGCACGCGACCCGGCGCGAAGCCTTAAATTACACCCAAACTTGGCCGATGTCGAGGACATCAAGAAATAGACACATGATTTCTCGTGTCTTCCCATATTGATAGTGGCATCTCGATATGCGGTTCGTCAAGTCTATTAGCGGTAATTCGTCAGCTTCACTCGATCGGGTCGCCTGCCGGGGCCGCGGCGGTCGCCACTCGGGGTGCGATCGGCCTTTGCGAGGTCAGGACGACAGCCATCGCGGCGATCGTGAAGGCGGTGCCGCACCACAACGCCTTCGCGGGCTGACCGGTGTGGTCGACGACCACAGCGGCGGCGGCGGGGCCGAGAACAGCGCCGATATTGAACGCGGTGGTGGCCAGCGCGCCCGCGATTCGTGGCGCGGTGGGCGCGGCGGTCTGCACGATCGTCGCGATCAGCGTTGATCCCACCCCGAACGCGATCGCCCCGGACACCGTCGCCATGATCGCCACTCCGGGCAGGGTGTGCGCGGTCGAAGCGGCCAGTAGCCACACTCCGACGAGCCCGCTCGTGCCGAGCGTGACGATCCGCTCTCGATGACGGTCGCTGTAGCGGCCGGTGAACGTCACGCCGACGAACGATCCGACGCCGAACAAGGCCAGCACGATCGGAACCCAGCGGCTGCCCGGCTCGGCGAGCCCGGCGGTGATCGAACCGAGGAACGTGAACCCCGCGAACGTCGCGGCGTTCACCAGTATCGCGACCAGGACCGCGACGAGAACCGGGCGTGTGCCGAGCACCGTCCACTCCTGCACCGAAGAGGGTCCCCGGGGCGTCGGCCGATCACCGGCGCGCACAGTGCGAGGCACCATCGCCCACACCGGGATCACCACAGCACCGCTGATGACGGCGACGGCCCAGAACGCGGCGCGCCAACCCCACACCTGTCCCAGCAAAGTCCCGGCCGGCACACCGGCGATGCCGGCCACGGTCACCCCGGACACCACAACAGAAGTCGCGCGGCCCACCACGGCCGGATCGACCAAGCCCGGCAGAGCGGCCAGCGCGATGGCCAGGAACCCCGCGTTGGCGACCGCCGCGACGACCCGGGTCGTCAGCAGCACCGCGAAATCGCTGGTCACCGCACCGGCGATATGAGTCGCGCAGAACACCGCCAAGAACGCCGCTACCGAATGCCGGACCGGCAACCGGCCCGCCGCCACCGCCATCGCCGGTGCGCCGAGCACCATGCCCGCCGCGAACAGCGAGGTCAGCAGACCGGCTGTGCCGAGTGAGACCTCGAGATCGTCGGCGATCCGCTCCAGCAACCCCGACACCATGAATTCGGACGTGCCCTGCGCGAACACCGCGACAGCCAGCACGAACACCACAATGGGCATAGAAGGACAACTCCCCGGATAAGGGCGCAGCGCAGCCGACACGGCGCCCGAGATGGTCGCGGAATCGGGCGAATCGTCGCCCGATCGCGGAGAAACAAACGTCGTCCGGCGTCGCGAAAAATCTGCCTGTCGCGCTACGACCAGCAGTTTCTGCATTCACAACGCCGCCGAGCACGTATGCCGGGCGGCTATCGTCTGGACGCCTCCGGGGAATTCACGCTCACACGATAACAACGCGCCCAGGCGGGGCCAACACAATTACCGATCCGCCTTCAGGGCTGAAAGTCCGAGCCGATTCAGTGCGACCGTAGGCGTGCTATGGCTGCATGGTTCGCCTGCGGATCCAGCGTTATGGCCGCCGCCCAGACGTGTGCCGCGACGGCGCGCTGGTCGAAAAGTGCGACCCAGGTGTCGGTGGACTTCCGGGTGTCATTCACCCAGGTGGGTGTAGGTCCGAGTTCGGGCAGGTGGGTGTAGGTCAGTGCCGTGTAGGCGCGTCCCCTGGCATCGAAAATCGTTGCCGCGCACATGGGGTCGGCAGTGGCGCGTTCGCTCAACCGGCCCGCCTTCGCGGCCTGTATCGCGTCCGGCGGGACGCCGTCGGCTCCGGGGAAGATCTCGCCCACCGTCAGGTAGGCCAGGCCGAAGCCCCACACGCGGCGGGTGAATCGCCGGATCAGCCATTCGGCCGAATCCAGGATGGGGGAGCGCTCGGCGTCGGGATCGAGCACTATCGCGGTGTGCGCCGCGTCCTGTGCGGTGGAGTTCCCGGTGTGGGCGAACCCCCAGAAGTGCACGGTGTCGGTGCCGGCGGAGTCTGCGCGGCGTTCGGCCATCATCGCGGTGAGTATCGAGTCGATCGTGCGCCGGGATGGGTATCGGATGGGGGTGCGCGTCTTTCGCGACTCGGGTCGCGGTTGATTTCGTCGCTTGGACATTTCGCTCTCGGTCACTTGTGCGGGGTGGTGGACTCGGTCACGCGCAGTCGCCCGGCCGGGGCGGTAGGGGAAGATCCGTGGTGCGTGCCCCGCCTGTAGACAGCACAACTTCCCAGAACTGGGCGCGTACGGCGTCCCAGAGGCGGAAGTGGCGCGGGAACCATTCGCGCACCTGCGCCAGATCGGGCAACGCGCGCTCGTCGAAGGCGATGAAACCGTTCTGGCCCAATGGAATCGGCACCGTATCGCCGTTGTTGCGCAGCCGGTAGGCAGGTGCCGGGTCGGCTTCGTCGCGCAGGAATACGACTTCGATGCGGCTTCCCACTACCCGCCAGCAAGCCTGCGCGGCTCCCATCGTGGTTCGATGCACCCTGGGTCACCCCCGCAAAGTTTCAGGCGGCGGCGTCAACGTCGACAACCGCTCCAGCACCGCCTGAATCGTGTGCACGTCGAGAGTATGTTCGGCGCTACGGGTTCCGTCATGTGACGGGAAGTCCATGCCCCGTGCGGCGGCGCGTTCGCGATGACTGACCGCCTGCGGTGTCAGTCGTCCCGTGATCACCAGCGTGCGATACGCCGCCGCCTTCCATGCGCACCGCTCGATTCGGCAGCCCAGGTGGGCCCGCATCTGCTCGTGTGCCAGTCGCGCGTCCGCCTGGTGGCACATGCCGGGCGGAACGAGCAGCGCCGCCCGGCGTTCCTGAGGGTGCGACTCCGTGCCGGGTCCTGCGGGCTGGTGATTGCGTGTATCGGGCTCCGCTGTGCGGGAATTCGTCACGAAATCGAGATTTGTTCCGTGTGGTTCGGCCATGTGCATATGCTGCGGGGCGTGCGCGCGAGGGGAGGCTCGAAACGGCCGGTGCTCAGCAACCGGTGCATACGCGCTGAACGCTTCCCGAGTTGGGCGCACGTCGATTCTCGGCGTGGGAAAAAGCAAGGAAGACCGTGGGATAGTAGGGGAGGACACAGCGGAAATGGTCGGTAGCAAGTCGGACATCAGCCGGACGACGCTGCCGCGTCGCCAGTTGGGCCGCGCACTGCGCGACGCGCGTCAGGCCAACGGATATACCCTCGAGCAGGTAGCCGAGGTTTTGGAGATCAGCCGATCGTCGCTCGGACGGCTGGAGCTGGGGCAGAACGAGAAGATCAAGGTTCGAGACATCGAGTTCATCTGCCAGTACTACGGGCTATCGCAAGAGCGGACCGAGTACCTGAAATCGCTTGCCGAGCAAGCACGTGTGAAACCGTGGTGGGAAGACTTCCGGGATCTGGTACGACCGGGGTTCAACACGTATCTTCAATTAGAAGCTGCGGCAACAGAATTGCACTTCTTCCAAACGCTCATCATACCGGGACTGTTGCAGACTCCCGACTATGCCCGCAGCGTGCGATCGTCCACGTCGATGGGCTCCTCCGAAGAGGCCGACTGGCTCGTGGAACGGAGAATACAACGATCAGCGATACTGACTCGAAAGCACAAACCGATGCGCGCCGAATTCCTGGTGCATGAGTCGGCTCTGCGTACGGTTGTCGGTTCTACGCGAATCATGTCTTCGCAATACCGCCATCTTGCTGATATGGGGACGCGAGAGAACATCTCGATTCGAGTCGTTCCCTTCACCGCTGGCTTCCCCGGAGGATTGGCCGTACCGCCGTACATCATCATCGACTTCCCGCATAACGAACCGTCCGTTGTCTACACCGAAGGTGCGATAGGAACAATGATTTTCGAGGAGGAGGACGATGTGAACCGCTTCCGGGTGATTCACGAAGCCGTCAATGGTGCTGCACTCGAGGAGCAACGATCGAGAGACTTGCTCAGAAACATGGCCAGGAGATGCGAACAATGATCATCGACCTATCCGGAGCGAAGTGGTTCAAGTCCGTCCACAGTGGCGAGGCCGATGCGTGCGTCGAAGTCGCGTGGCTCGATGCTGGTCACGTCGGTGTCCGTGATTCGAAGAACCCGACCGGTCCGGCACTGATCTTCACGCCGGGCGATTGGAACTCCTTCACCGCCTACGTTACGGATGGTGCGTTCAATTCGCGCTCGGATCTGTGACATTGAGACGGATGGCCCGGATGTCGGCTGCGGAACCGACGTCCGGACCATTCGTTGCCGTCTCGTTTCCTGGCGGGAGTCGTGACGCACAACGCAGTTGGTGGCGGCCGACTCAGCGGCGGCTGAGCCAGACTCCTGCCAGCGGGTACGGAGCGATGATCGGCGTTCCGGCGATGTTCACCGTTCCGGTCCAGATCCCCTGCCGGGGGTCGATATCACGCAGGTCGAGCCCGAAGGGCACGAAGTCGAACGAAACGTACGTCTCGTCCGGGCCGACCGGCGTCTGATGCCCGCCCCGGCTCGAGGTGCCGCAAACCAGCACCACCGTCCTGCCATCCACGAAGACTTGCAGGTCGCAGTTCTCGATCGGTGACCCGACCACATTGGAGGGATTCCGCGCGATGTGGTAGGTCCCCGGCGGGATGACGCCGTTGCGTGGAAACTCCGGATCATCAGCGGAGGCAACGGCGGGAGCGACAGAGATTGCGGCAGCGGCCAGCGCGAACCCGGCTGCGATCTTGCCAAACTTCATCGATTCAGCTCCTTCGATAATTTGTCGAACTCAGTCGTATGTCCTAGCTTTCGTTCAGCTCGTTACTGCACTGCCACCCTAGATCCGGGACCGAACCCGCCGACCCCCAATCGCGAAGAGCTGTTCCGGCAGCGTGCGGCATCCGAGGCGCAGGCGCGTCGTACCCGGCAGGCCACGGACACCTCAGGACCAGCGCGGGCAAGGAGACGCCGACTGGCTGTCTGCTAATGTTGGCGAACCTGAGTCGTCGCGGGTCGAGAGGGTGGGGATGAGTCGTCGAATCATGTTGACACTGCTTATCGGTGCGCTGGCGACGGGGGTTGTCGGCTGTGAGGACACCACGAGCGGATCGCCCACGACGAGTTCCAGCACCACTGCGGCGCAGGCTCTGTTCAACCCGTGTACGGAGATTCCCGACGATGCTCTGCGGGGGGCTGGGGTCGATCCGGCCACCGAGGAGCCCGGCATCGCCGGGGTGCCTCAGTCCGGCTGGGAAATCTGTAATTGGGAAGGTTCCCGATACTTCGTCTCAGTGTTCACTACTGCCCGTACGGTTTCGGATTTCGAGAACAAACCTGGCAACGTCGACTTCCGGGACGTGACAGTCGCCGGTCGTGCCGGACGGCAATTCAAGGTCGAAGGCGCATCGAAGGACCTGCTCTGTGACGTCCTGTTTCCGGCGCGTCAGGGTGTGATTCAGCTTCGCGTCTCCAACAAGGCCTCGATCAACAACCTCGAGGAACCTTGTGCAACCTTATACAGGGTAGGCGGCGCTATCGTGCCGGTATTGCCGCAATAACTGGGGAGGGATTTCCGATGAGCGAGGGCAACGCGGCAACTTGGAGGAACCTGGCCGGTCAGGCACGCGCGGGGGAGCTGTATCTCGATGATGAGAACGCCGCATACCTATGCGCCAAGGCATGCGATGAGCGTCTCGCCGAATTGAACAGGATTCTCTCCTCGACACAAGGAGTTCAAAACATCTCCGGTTTCGGGGATTTCACCATGGCCGCTGCGTTGAGCAAAAAGTTTTTGAAACAGGCCACGGGGGAGTCTAATTCCATCGACCAGGTCATTCGGGAGCACATCGAGACGGTGCAGAACATGCGAGAAGTCATGGCGATCTCGTTCAAGCGCATCACCGGGCAGGACGTCGAGAACGCGACGCAGTTCGCCAACACCACCGAGCAGGTGCGCTGATGGGTAACCCGTACGGCGGCATGCCGGTCTTCCAGATCGACCAGGGGTTGGGTTCGGCGATGGTACGCAGTCTCCAAAATTGGATTGCGGGTGAGGAGCCGCAGCCCAAGGTCGATGCGGCCGAGGTGCAGGGCAAGTACAACCAGCAGCGCGATGGTGTGCGCAGCCGGGCTGCCGATGTCGAATTCCAGGGTGAATTCCGGCCGAGGGAAGTTCTGGACGCGGACGAGTTCGAGCGGCACGATGTCGCCACGCTGCGCCAGAAGGTCGATCGAATCGATCTGAAGGCAGTCGGCGATCTGGTGGCCGCGTGGAACACCATCGCCGATCGGCACCAGACCTCGTTGGACAACTTCACGAAGGCGATGAAGCGGGCCACCGACGACAGCGTGTGGCGGGGCGAGGCGCGCAATGCCGCGGCGAGCGCGGTCGGTGACTATGCCGCGCAAGGCGCGCAGGTTTCGAACGCGGCCCGGCTGACCGGCAACAAGCTGTCCGAATTGCTGACGGGGCTGGAGCCGACCAAACAGCTGGTGCCGCACGCGCCGGATCATCGCAGTGGATGGGACAACCTCCGTTCCTGGGTGGCCGGGAGAGATTGGCGCAATGACGACGTCGCCGAGTACAACGCGAAGACCGAGGCATTGCGGGTGCTGCGGACCGTCTACTCCCCGGTCGTCATGGAGTCCGATACCAACGTGCCCGTGATTCCTCGCCCTGCTACGAATCCGAGTGGCACCGACGACGGCAGCACTCCTCGCGGCACGAACAATGGCAGTGGAAATCCCTCGGGGACGTCTTCGCCCAGCTCGAATCCCTCCGATACGAACCCCACCGACGACCCGACGACTCCGTCGAGCACCGAGTCTTCGGACAACACCTCCGAAACACCGCAGTCGACTACCGACCCGGCGTCTACCACGCAGGATTCGACCACACCGTCTTCCACCGCACCCGCCTCGACGACACCTGCCTCGACGACGCCCACGCCCAGCACATCGCCGAGTAGTCCCGGCAGCCCGCACCTGAGCACGCCGAGCAGTCCGGGGAGTCCCACTGCTCCGAACTCGCCGGGTGTCTCGGTTCCCGCCAAAGGTGCACCGAACAACCCCAACGCTGTTCCGGCTGCCGCGCGGACCGGTGCTTCGCCCGGCCGCGCCGGTACGAGCGGCATGGGTGGAATGTCCCCCGGTGCGCGCGGCGGCAAGTCCGACGAGGAATCCACCAAGGGGATCCCGGACTACCTGATCACCCAGGAACACGGCAATGAACTCATGGGGCTCGACGATCTGCCCCGGACGGTCCCGCCGGTCATCGGTGACAGCCAGCGGTAAGGACGTCATCGATGCCCGAGGTGCAGAGCTGGCGGTTCACCGCGCTCGAATTCCGGACGCTGTGGGAGTCCACCGGCCGGGACGTGCTGCCGTATCCCTTGCAGCACCAGTACACGACGGAATTCCGTTCGGAGAGTTTGCGTTTGCGGCAGGTGGCGGCGCAGTCGCTGCGCCCGCGCATCGATGACGATCTGCTGCGTGCGGTGGAAGTGCTGTTGGCGCCGGAGGCCCGGGTCGAGGTGGCCGGGTTCGCCGGTGCACGACGGGACCGCAAGCTGCGGGCGCATGCGGGAGTGCACTACGAGCACGGCGCGATCGCGGTGCAGGAACCGGGACCGGACCTCGAGCACGGCGGCGATGTGGTGTTGACGTTGCTGTCCGCCGGTGCGGTGGCGCGGGCTGTGGTCGACGTGTTCCCCGCCTGCGGGCCGGGGCAGGGCAAGCAATTGCAGGCTTCCGCGGAGGAGCTGGCACGTCCGCGTCCGCCGGTCCGCGATGCTTGGCGGCCGACGCCGCGCGAGGAGTTCGAGCGGTTCTTCACCCGTGCGATGACCTTGATCGGTCACGTCGGCGTCTACGCGATGGGCAGCGTGGACAATCGGCACATCGAAGGGCGCAAGGATTTTCAGCTCAACGACGTCGAAAAAGACGGCCGCTACGTCACTTTCGGCACCGATCTGGTGACGATCAAACCCACCACCGCCGAGCGCATCGCCGCCACCCTGCAACAGATGATCGCCAAGACCGTCAAGGAAGTACGCGACGGGGTCCACCTACCGCACTGATCGCTGTGGCCGAGCGAGCGGATACCGCTGATGCCGTTTCTCGAATGATCGAGCGGGCTCGGCAGAACGGAAAAGCCGAACGTCCGCCCATCGTCCCGGAATAGGCCGGAACCCATTGCTGGACCCGAGATTTCACCGGGCGACGGGCGGACGTTCGGGTGGGCGGCTCCGCCGGAGGGGAACGGCGGTGGTGACGCCCGTGTCCCGCGGTGTCCGGGCCGCGGGACCGGCTGGGGCGGTCAGACGTTCGCGTAGGCCAGCGAGGGAACGCGCTGGATGGCGAACGTGGACCGCAGGTAGAACCACCAGGTGACGGCGGCCATGACCAGGAAGGCCCCGGCGTAGGCCCAGAAGGCCGGAGCCATGCTGTGCAGGTGGGTGTTGGACAGCCGCAGGGCCTGCTGCAACAGCCAGCCGCCGGAAGCGCCGACCGCGCCGATGACGCCGATCGCCGCGCCCGCCTGGCGTTTGGCCGAGGCGGCGGCTTCGGCCGCGTCCAGGCCGTGCTCGGAGGCGTACTTCTTGGACTCCGCGCTGAAGATGGTCGGGATCATCCGATAGGTCGAGCCGTTGCCGATACCGGTGAGCACGAACAACAGCAGGAACGCCATCAGGTAGAGCGGGAAGCTCTTCAGTTCCAGCCCGGCCATGATCAGGCCGACCGCGATCGCCATGCCGCCGAAGACGTACAGGGTGATCTTCGCGCCGCCGACCTTGTCGGACACCCAGCCGCCGAACGGCCTGCTGAACGACCCGACCAGCGCGCCGAGGAACGCGAGGTTACCGAGCGTGGTGATCCAGCCGATCTTGGCCAAGTCCGGGAAATTGGCCTTGATCAGCGTCGGGAAGGCGAAGGAGAAGCCGATGAACGAGCCGAAGGTGCCGATGTAGAGGATCGCCATCACCCAGGTGTGCCGGTTGGTGAGCGCGAGCCGGTAGGACCTGCCGTCGGACTTGGCGGTGCTGATGCTGTCCATGTAGCGCAGCGCGCCGAAGGCCGCGGCCAGGATGAACGGCACCCAGACCAGGACCGAGAGCGTGATGCCGAAGCGGTAGCCGCCCGGGTCCTTCGCCATGAGGTGCGTGCCGAAGGTGATCAGCAGCGGCAGCACGAGCTGTGTCTGGGCGACGCCGAGGTTGCCGCCCGCGGCGTTGATGCCCAGCGCCGCACCCTTCTTGCCCTCGGGGAAGAAGAAGTTGATGTTGGCCATCGAGGAGGAGAAGTTGCCGCCGCCGACGCCGGCGAGCGCCGCCAGCACCAGGAACACCCACATCGGCGTACCCGGTTGGTTGACGAAGTAGGCCAAGCCGAGCGTCGGAATCAGCAGCATTCCCGCGCTGAACACGGTGAACGCGCGGCCGCCGAAGCGGGGGATGGCGAAGGTGTACGGAATGCGCAGCGCGGCGCCGACCAGGGTAGGGGTCGAGGTGAGCAACAGCGCGTTGCTCACCGCGACGGGGTTGCCCTTGCCGAGGCCGGCGAGGAAGTCGAATCCGGCGGCGCCCATGCTGGTGACGACGGTGCCCCAGATGACCCAGATACTGAAGCCGAGATTCTCGGCGAATACGGAGAACATCAAATTCTTGCGCGCGGTTCTCGCGCCACCGGATTCCCAGAACTTCACGTTGTCCGGATCCCAGTGGTCGAGCCAACGTCCACGTTTCTGATATTCGAAAGTCGTTGTCTGCGACTGCTGGCCGGTGGCTGCTACGGCGGTCATCGGCTTCCTCTCGATTCGGCTCGACCGGCCCTCATCGCGGCTGCGCCGCCGGCGGCTGTCGAGTGACTGGCTACGGTCGAGATAAAGGTATGAGCCGCTTGTTGCGTCCCCGTGGCCCTCGATGACGTTCCCGGCAAATCCGACTCACACCGTGCGGCCCCGAATGGTGACCACTCGGTTACCTGGTGCCGTTTATCGCGCGTCCGGATATTCCGCGATGAGCGAGTTGAGGAAGCAGCGCGTCGCCGAGGCGGCCCGTTCGGGATCGCCGTCGATCACCGCGTGCACCAAAGCGGCGTGCTCCTCGGGATAGGAGTCGTCGGACTTCGAAGTCCGTGCGCGGATGACCTGTTCGATGATCGGCAGCAGCGAATCGTAGAACTCGAGGTACACCGCGTTGTGACTCGCGACGACGATCGCGCGGTGCAACTGGACGTCCGCCTCGATCGCGGCGGCGGGATCCTCATCCCACTTCTTGTCGCGTTCGGCCAGCAGGCGCAGCAGATTCGCGATGTCGGAGTCGTCGCGGCGGCGCGCGGCCAGGCCCGCGGCGGTGACGTCCAGCGCGAGGCGCAGTTCCAGGACGTCGCGTTCCTCGGCATCGGCGAAATACTTGCCCAGGGTGCCGCCGAGGTCGGAGGCCGCGATGACGTAGGTTCCGGAACCTTGGCGACGCTCCAGCATGCCGGCGTGCACGAGGGCCTGGACGGCTTCGCGCACCGTGTTGCGGCCGGTGCCGGTGAGCTCGGTGAGCTCCGGCTCGGTCGGGATGCGGGAGCCGATCGGCCAACGGCCGGAACGAATTTCGGCACGCAGCTGGTCGGTCACCTGGGCGATGAGGCTGGTGCGCCGGACGGGTTGCACCTCGACAGAGTACCGCCCGTCACAAATCGTTGCCGCTCATCATCCGGTCATCCTATGATTTCTCGGTGACTGCGACCTTGCCCGATACCGCGCCTGGCCAGGATTCCGTCCTGGTCGAGCGCCGTCGACGTGCGCTGACCGAGGGGCGCCTGCTGGTGCTCACCGCCATCGTGATGTCGGCGCTCACGCTGCGGGTCGCGGTCACCGCGTTCAGTCCGCTGGCCGAGCGGATCGGCGCCGAGATCGGATACGGCGCCGCGGTTGTCGGCGTCTTCGGCATGATCCCCACCGCCATGTTCGCGCTGTCCGGGCTGCTCACCCCCGTTCTCGCGGGCCGGCTCGGGCTGGAGCGTACCGCGCTGACCGCCATGTTGATGGCGGGCGCCGGCATGGTGCTGCGGGTGCTGATGTCGGGCACCGGCGAACTGCTCGTCTTCTCCGCCCTCGCGCTCGCGGGCATGGGCATCGGCAACGTGGTGATCCCACCGCTGGTGAAGCGGTACTTCCCGGATCGCCTCGCCGTGATCAGCTCGCTGTACATCGTGATGGTGCAACTCGGCACGGTCGTGCCCGCCTTCGCCGCGGTCCCGGTCGCGGACGCGCACGGGTGGCGCGTGTCGCTCGGGGTGTGGGGCCTGCTGGGCTTCGCCGCGGCGGTGCCGTGGCTGGCGGTGCTGCGCGCCCGGCGCGGACACGACGGCGCGGACACGTCGGCCGTGCCGGAGCAGCCTCCTACCGGGCGGGTGTGGCGCTCGCCGATCGCGTGGGGAATGGCGGGCATGTTCGGCATGACTTCGCTCACCACCTATGCGATGTTCACGTGGTTGCCCAAGATCCTCGGCGAGGCGGGCGCGAGCGCCGCGTACGGCGGGGCCATGGTCGGGCTGTTCGCCGTGGTCGGCCTGGTCGCCGCGCTCACCGCGCCGACCGTGGTCGCCCGGTTCCGCAATCCGTTCCCCGTGGTGGTGGGCTGCGCGGTGCTGTTCTTCCTCGCGTTCGCCGGGCTGCTGATCGCGCCGATGGCCGCGCCGATCCTGTGGGTCGTCGTGCTCGGACTCGGCCCGAGCACTTTCCCGATGGCGCTGACGCTGATCAACCTGCGTACTCGCACGCCTGCCGGGTCGGCCGCGCTGTCCGGCTTCACCCAGGGCGTCGGCTACGCGGTGGCCTGCGTGGGTCCGCTGCTGTTCGGCGTGCTGCACACGGCGACGGGTGGCTGGCTGGTTCCGTTCGCGATGCTCGGCGTGGCGGTGCTGGTGCTGCTCGCGGGCGCCTGGCAGGCGTGCAAGCCGCGGCTGCTCGAAGACACCTGGAATTGAGTCGCCGCGCCGTCGGCGCGAAAACTCACAGCTCCGGTTGCGGAGCTGTGCGAACAGGGTCAGGATGTGCGCATCCGATTTACGCGACGTAGCGCGCGTCACACCTCACCGGTCACCGAATTCGATTTCGGTCCTTTTGTGACCCATGGAAACCGTTGTGTCACATGCCTGAAACATTCCCGCGAAACTCACCCCGCATCGCCGGTAATCGTGAGCAACCGTTGATTTGACGGTCATTTCGCGCAGCATTTCGGCAATACCCCTTTCCTACCGTGGAGCCAACCGACATTGGGAGGCCCCGTTGAGCACGCTGACGCGTAACCGCCTGGAAGCGCTGACACGGACGAAGTTCCGCAGGCCGCGCATCGAGCATTGGGATGCGGAGGACGTCGCCGCCTGGGAAGCGGGCGGCAAGGACATCGCCCGGCGCAACCTGATCTGGTCGGTCTTCGCCGAGCACGTCGGTTTCTCGGTGTGGTCGATCTGGTCGGTGATGGTGCTGTTCATGCCGACCGAGAAGTTCGGCATCGACCCGGCGGGCAAGTTCTTCCTGGTCGCCATGCCGACCCTGGTAGGCGCGTTCCTGCGGATTCCCTACACCGTGGCGACCGCGCGATTCGGCGGGCGCAACTGGACCGTGTTCAGCGCGGTGATGCTGCTGATCCCGACGCTGCTCACGCTGTACTTCGTCAATCAGCCCGGCACCTCGTACACGACGTTCCTGGTGGTCGCGGGCTTCGCCGGCTTCGGCGGTGGCAACTTCGCCTCCTCGATGACCAACATCAACGCGTTCTACCCGCAGCGGCTCAAGGGCTGGGCGCTGGGCTTGAACGCGGGTGGCGGCAACATCGGCGTTCCGGTGATCCAGCTGATCGGCCTGCTGGTGATCGCGACCATCGGCAACGGCTACGCCTCGCTGATCTGCGCGGCTTACCTGGTCTTCATCGCGATCGCCGGACTGGGCGCCGCGCTGTTCATGGACAACCTGCCCAACCAGAAGGCCGATCTGTCCTACATGCTCACCGCCCTCAAGGTGCCGCAGTCCTGGGCGATCGCGTTCCTCTACATCGGCACCTTCGGCTCGTTCATCGGCTACAGCTTCGCCTTCGGCCAGATCCTGCAGATCAGCTTCCGGGCGGGCGGCGACAGCGTCGCGCAGGCCACGCTGCACGCCGCGCAGATCGCGTTCATCGGTCCGCTGCTCGGCTCGCTGGCCCGGCCCTACGGCGGCAAGTGGGCCGACCGCATCGGCGGCAGCCGCGTCACCCTCTACGTCTTCGGCGCCATGATGGCCGCTGCCGTGCTGGTCACCGTGGCCAGCACGATGGCCGACAACAACAACGGGGTGGCCAGTGGGGCCGTGATGACCGCGCTCGTCGTCGGCTTCATCGCCCTGTTCGTGCTCTCCGGCATCGGCAACGGGTCGGTCACCAAGATCATCCCGTCGGTGTTCGAGGCCAAGTCCAGGAGCCTGGACGCCACGCCCGCCGAACGGTCGGCCTGGTCGCAGAACACCTCCGGCGCGCTGATCGGCTTCGTCGGCGCCATCGGCGCCCTCGGCGGCGTGGGCATCAACCTGGTGCTGCGCTCCTCCTACGCGTCCACCAAGTCGGCCACCACCGCGTTCTGGGTGTTCATGGCCTTCTACGTGCTCTGCGCCCTGGTGGTATGGGCGGTGTTCCTGCGCCGTCCGAGCCTGCGGGGTCTGCCCGCGGAATCCGATGTCGTGGCCGAGGCCGAGACGTTCGTCCTCGAAGCCGAAGCAGGCCAATCCTCGTCCCAGTCTCCGTCCGCCGGCTCGTCGGCCCGCGCTTGACACCCGATCCAGTCCAGGAGGACCCACAGATGAACCCCACAGTCGCTCGCAAGACCGCGGTGGTCGTCGGCCACGGAATGGTCGGGCACCGGTTCGTCGAGGCGCTGCGCTCGCGCGACACCGAAGGCCGCTGGCAGGTGATCATCCTCAGCGAGGAGAAGCTGCCCGCCTACGACCGCGTCGGCCTCTCGTCCTACGTCGGCGCCTGGGACGCGAGTGCGCTCGCGCTGCCCGGCAACGAGTACGCCGGTGACGAGCTGGTCGAGCTGCGCCTGGGCCAGAGCGCCGAGTCCATCGACCGCGCGGCCCGCAAGGTGACCACGTCGTCGGGCGACATCCTCGCCTACGACGCGCTCGTGCTGGCCACCGGCTCCTACCCGTTCGTGCCGCCGGTGCCGGGCCACGACGATCCCGCCTGCTTCGTCTACCGCACCCTCGACGACCTCGACGGCATCCGCGCCGCCGCCGAAGCCGCCGGTCCCGGCGCCGTGGGCGTGGTGGTCGGCGGCGGTCTGCTCGGCCTGGAGGCCGCCAACGCGCTGCGGCTGCTCGGGCTCACCCCGCACGTGGTGGAGTACAACACCCGGCTGATGCCCGCCCAGATCGACGAGGGCGGCGGCGCCATCCTGGAGCGCCTGGTCACCGATTTGGGCCTGCACGTGCACACCGGCGTCGGCACCTCCTCGATCGAGGCGGCCGACCAAGGGGTGAAGGTCACCCTGTCCGACGAAACGGTGATCGAAGCCGGGCTGGTGGTGTTCTCCGCGGGTGTGCGCCCGCGCGACCAGATCGCCCGTGACTCGGGAATCGAGGTCGGGCCCCGTGGCGGCATCATCACCGATCTCGGCCTGCAGACCTCCGACCCGAACATCTGGGCCATCGGCGAATGCGCCGCCGTCGAGGGCGTGTGCTACGGCCTGGTCGCGCCGGGCTACAGCACCGCCGAGATCGTGGCCGACCGTCTCTTGGGCGGCTCGGGCGAGTTCCCGGGCGCGGACATGTCGACCAAGCTGAAGCTGCTGGGTGTCGACGTGGCCAGCTTCGGTGACGCGCACGGTGTCACCGAGGGCGCGCTGTCGGTCGTGCTGCACGACGCGGCCAAGGGCACCTACGCCAAGCTGGTCGTCTCCGACGACGCGAAGACCCTGCTCGGCGGCATCCTGGTCGGCGACGCCACCGCCTACTCGGCGCTGCGCCCGCTGGTCGGCCGCCCGCTGCCGGCCGAACCGGCCGCGCTGATCTCGCCCGCGGGCGCCGAGTTGGGCGCCGACGCGCTGCCCGACGACGCGCAGATCTGCTCATGCAACAACGTGTCGAAGGGCGCGATCTGCGGGGCGATCGCCGATGGCGCCTGCGACGTTCCGGCGATCAAGAGCTGCACCACCGCCGGAACCTCCTGCGGCGGTTGCGTTCCCATGCTCAAGAAGCTGCTCGAGCAGTCCGGCGTGGAGATGTCCAAGGCGCTGTGCGAGCACTTCGAGCAGTCGCGCGCCGAGCTGTTCCAGATCGTCCAGGTCACCGGCATCCGCACCTTCTCCGGCCTGATCACCAAGTACGGCAAGGGCGCGGGCTGCGACATCTGCAAGCCGACCGTCGCGTCCATCCTCGCCTCCACCTCGAGCGACCACATCCTCGACGGCGAGCAGGCCGCGCTGCAGGACACCAACGACCACTTCCTGGCCAACCTGCAGAAGAACGGCACCTACTCGGTGGTGCCCAGGATGCCCGGTGGCGAGGTCACCGCCGAGCAGTTGATCACCATCGGCGAGGTGGCCAAGGAATTCGGCCTGTACGTGAAGGTCACCGGCGGCCAGCGCATCGACCTGTTCGGCGCGCGCGTCGAGCAGTTGCCGCTGATCTGGAAGCGGCTGGTGGACGCGGGCATGGAATCCGGCCACGCGTACGGCAAGTCGCTGCGCACCGTGAAGAGCTGCGTGGGCTCCACCTGGTGCCGCTACGGCCAGCAGGATTCGGTCGGCATGGCCGTGCTGCTGGAGAAGCGCTACCGTGGCCTGCGGTCGCCGCACAAGCTGAAGCTGGCGGTCTCCGGCTGCGCCCGCGAATGCGCCGAGGCGCGTGGCAAGGACGTCGGCGTGATCGCCACCGAGAACGGCTGGAACCTCTACGTCGGCGGCAACGGCGGCCTCACCCCGAAGCACGCGGTGCTGCTGGCCGGTGAGCTCGACGACGAGACGCTGATCAAGTACATCGACCGGTACCTGATGTTCTACATCCGCACCGCCGACCGTTTGCAGCGCACCGCTCCGTGGCAGGAGGCGCTGGAAGGCGGCATGGATTACCTCGAGCAGGTGATCTGTGAGGACAGTCTCGGCATCGCCGAGGATCTGGAGGCGGCGATGGCTCAGCACGTCGCCGGTTACCGCGACGAGTGGGCCGCGGTGCTGGACGACGAGGAGAAGCTTTCTCGCTTCGTGTCGTTCGTCAACGCCCCGGAGGAGGCCGATCCGACGATTTCCTTCGACGATTCGGGCGAGCGGAAGGTTCCCGTCCTGCTGGGACTGCCCAAAGTTCCGGTCGCCACGCAGGGGAAATGACCGCTTAACCGCTTGGAAACAGAACGCCGGTACCAATGGGTAAGGCGTTTGGAGGATGACACCGATGACCGTGATCGATACCCCCGGCATTGCCACAGCTACCACCACCGGGTGGACCCAGGCTTGCCGTCTCGACTACTTGATTCCCGGCCGCGGCGTTGCGGTGTTGCTGAAAGGCGGCCAACAGGCCGCCCTGTTCCTGCTGGAGAACGGCATACTGTATGCCGTCGGCAATATCGATCCGTTCGGCCGGGCGGCAGTCATGTCGCGCGGGATCGTCGGCGATCGCGGTGGGGTGCCCGTCGTGGCCTCGCCGCTGCTGAAGCAGGCTTTCTCTCTGGTCGACGGGCGTTGCCTGGACGACGAATCGGCGATGCTGCCGGTGTACGCGGTGCGCGTGGACGACGGCATCGTTTCGATTTCCAACGAGCCGGTGTCCGCCGCGCTCGCGTCCTCGGATGGATGAAACGCCAATGACAACAGTTGACGCGGGCGAGAGCCTGGCCGGATTCACGGTGGGCATCACGGCGGCCCGGCGGGCGGTGGAATTCGCCACACTGCTCGAACGCCGGGGCGCGACCATCGTTTCGGCGCCTGCCATCCGGATCATCCCGCTGTCCGACGACAACGAGCTGGAGCGGGTCACCCGGCAGCTGGTCGCCGAGCCACCGCAGATCACCGTGGCCACCACGGGAATCGGCTTCCGCGGGTGGATGGAGGCGGCCGAAGGCTGGGGCCTGGCCGAAAACCTGCGCGCGACGCTGGGGACCACCCGGATGCTCGCGCGCGGCCCGAAGGCCAAAGGCGCCATCCGCGCCGCGGAACTGCGCGAGGAGTGGTCGCCTGCCTCCGAGTCGTCCGCCGAAGTGCTCGATCACCTGCTCGCCGAAGGCGTGGAGGGCGTCCGGATCGCCGTGCAGCTGCACGGGGCCACCACCGAGTGGGAGCCGGTGCCCGACTTCTGCGAGGTGCTGCGCTGCGCGGGCGCGGATGTCGTGCCCGTGCCGGTGTACCGCTGGGTGCCGCCGGACGACCAGGGGCCGATGGATAATCTCATCGAGTCGATCGTCACCTCGGGCATGGACTGCGTCACCTTCACCAGCGCCCCCGCCGTCGCGTCGATGCTGATGCGCGCCAAGGAGACCGGGCTGCTGGAAGGGCTGCTGTACGCGCTGCGCGGCCGGGTGCTGCCCGCCTGCGTCGGCCCGATCACGGCCGCCCCGCTGGAGGAACTCGGGGTGCCCACCTCGATGCCGGGCCGGGCCCGCCTCGGCGCATTGGCCCGCCACGTCGCCGAGGAACTGCCCCGGCGCGCCAATCGGATTCACGCCGCGGGGCACATCATCAGCGTGCGCGGCGCCTGCGTGGTGGTTGACGGTCAGGTTCGTCAGCTGGCGCCCGCGCCGATGGCCCTGATGCGCTCGCTGGCCCGCCAGCCCGGCCGGGTCGTCTCCCGCGAGGACCTGCTCGCCGCGTTGCCCGGCGGCGGGGACGACACGCATGCGGTGGAGACCGCCATCGCCCGTCTGCGCGCCGGACTCGGCACGCCGAAGGCGATTCAGACGGTGGTCAAACGCGGGTACCGGCTCGCGCTGGACCCGGCGGAATGTACCGACAACAACCCACGGCCCACCGCGACAGGAGGCCCGCAGGTGCCCGGTGTCGGAATTCCGACCCGGGCACCTCGGTACATCCAGCCAGCGGGGAGCTGGTGACCGCCCCCGCCCTGGTGCTGGTGGCCCACGGGACCCGCAGCACCAAGGGCGTGCAGATGATCGCGGCGCTGGCCGAGGCCGTGACGAAGGAACTCGGTGCCGGGATTTCGGGGCTCGGCACCGAGACCGGGCAGAGTCCTCGGGTGCGAACGGCATTCGTGGACGTGCTCGGCCCTTCGCCGTCGGAGGTGCTGCGCGATCTGGTGACCCCCACCGGGGAATCCGTACCCGCCGTGGTGGTTCCGGCGTTCCTCGCCTCGGGCTACCACGTCTACCAGGACGTGCCGCGTGAGGTCGCCGAGAGTGCCCATCCCGCGGTGACGGTGACGCCCGCCATGGGTCCGGATCCGGCCTTGGCGCGGATCATGGCGATGCGCCTGCGCGCGGCGGGCTGGCGCCAGGGTGACGCGGTGGTCTTCGCCGCGGCGGGCTCCTCGGATGCCCGTGCCCGCCAGGATGTCCGGCGCGCGGCCGCACTGCTGGCCGAACACCTCGGCGTCGCGGTCCGCATCGGCTACGTCGCGACCGGCGCGCCGCGCGTGCCGGACGTCGTCGCGGAACTGCATGCGGCAGGAGCGGGCCGCGTCTTCGTCGCCTCGTACCTGCTCGCGCACGGCCTGTTCCAGCAGCGCCTGCACGAGGCAGGCGCCGACGGCGTCGCCGAGCCCATCGGCGTGCACCCGGCCGTGGTCCGGTTGATCGTCGAGCGCTACCGGGTGGCGGCGGGGGAGATGGTCCGGGCGCGGGCCCGCTGAGCGATCGGCGCGCGAGTCACCTGTGCCGGGCCGGACTGCCGGACTGCTGGAGCGCGGACCGCTACCGCCGCCGCGTCACGCGCTCAGCTGACCGATGCGTGCGCGGCGTCGGTGCCGCTTCTGCCGGAAGCGCCACCACCGAAGACGTCGCGATGCCCGCGTGCGGTATCCATGTACTCGCGAACCCTGCGGATGAGACCGTCCCGCAACTCGAAGATGAGGCAGTAGTCGTTGCGGTAGGTGTTTCCGTTTGCCAGTGTGGCGGTCATCGTTTCCTCTACGACCACTCGGTCTCCGTCGACGTAGAAGCCGCGAAAATCCACGGCGACGTCACTGACGAACAACCGCGAGAACTCGTGTGCGAGGAAATGCGTTATGGACTGCCTGCCGATCATGTGGCTGGGCGCGTCGAGCGCGACCGCGGTCGCGTTGCCCGCCGGAGCGAGCCATTCGGCATCTTCGGTGAAAAACGCTGCGATCTGCTCCGCGTCATGACTGGCGAACGCTCGCCACGCGGCCTGAACGACGGCCCGGTTGTCGATAGTCATGGCTCGACAGTATGAACATCCACTCCCGCCGTGCTGGCGGGAAACAGACAAGATCATCTGTAGCCCGACCACCCCCGCCGAAGAGGGACAACATGAGCGACGTGCCGTTGCAGTACTGAGCGAGCGCGTCGTCATCCACGCGTTCGTTCGGCGGCATAAGGATTCGCCGGGCCCGCGGCGACGAACTGTGCCCAGGTCTGCGTGCCGTCGGGGTGATCCGGGCAGGTATTCAGGCCCGCCCGGAACGCGCTTCCGATCCGTCCGGGCACCGGGAGCGGGACGATTCGCCGCGGCCGCTGCCGGGCGGCTTGCCAGACCTGCGCCAATTGCGCCATCGTCCGCACTTCCGGACCACCGAAATCCGGAGCCCGGCCGAGCGGCTGGCCCTCGGCCAACGCGGCGAGCCGCCGCGCCACGTCGGCGGCGGCGACCGGCTGGAAACGGAAGTCCGGCGGCAGCGGCGCCACCGGCCACTTCTCGACGGTCTGCAACACTGCCGCGATCAGCTCGTGGAATTGGGTCGCGCGCAGGATCGTATGCGGCACCCCGCTGTCGATGACGGCTCGCTCACAGGCCAGTTTGTTCCGGTAATACCGGAACGGGATGCGGTCGATCCCGACGATCGACACGTACAGCAGGTGCCGGACCTCGCGTGCCTGCCGCAGCAGATTCTCGGTCTGGGCGAGGTCCGAGCCGCCCGCTCGACGGAAGTCCGAGGCGGCGTGCACGATTACGTCGGTATCCGCCGCGGCCTCCGCCACGCCGGTACCGGTCCGCAGATCGCCCACATGCGTGCCGGCCCCTGGGCGACGGGAAAGCACCCGCACATCATGGCCCGATTCGCGCAGCCGATCGACTACGAGCCTGCCCAGCGCGCCGGTTCCGCCGGTGACGAGAATCTTGGTCATGGTCAACTTCTACCGCTGAAGCGCGCCGGCGCGCACGAGGTCGTCGTTACGCGGTGAGTCGCCATGGCGTGGCCGGCGAACCGGTGTGCCGCCTGCGCGTGGGGCGGCGCAGTGATTCGCGCGGATCGAGTGGAAGCTCATCCGAATCGTCTGCGGGACAAGACAGATGCCGCTGGACCTGGAACCGCACCCGATGCGATGGTTGAATCGTTGCCGAGGCGGGTGCCGACGCCTCGCCGATCGGGAGGAGGGCCTGATGTCGGCTGGAGGCGTCGAAGCCGGTTCGCGAAGGTGGTCGGCGAAGATCTTCGGTACGCCGGAACCGGACGCTCCGGAGCGTGTGGCAGCGGGCGTGAGTACGTCCAGTTCTCGCGTCGACGGGCGCAATGGGCGGGACGTGCACGCGGCAGGCCGTGCGGCGCGGTTGTGCGGATGAGCCCTAGGCGGCGCGCCACGCGCGCGGAGATCGGGTACGGCGCGTTCCTGTCCTACAGCGGGGACCGGGATCGGACGGTGCTTCCGTTGATCCAGAACGCGATCGAGAAGCTGCCACGCCCGTGGTACCGCTTCCCGCGGATGCGCATCTTCCTCGACTACAGCGGGGTCTCGATCGGTCCGGAACTGTGGGGCAAGATCGTCGCAGGGCTGTCGCGGTCCAAGTGGCTCGTCGTGGTGGCTTCGCCCGAGGCCGCCCGATCCGAGTGGGTGGACCGCGAGATCGAGTGGTGGCTGGCGAATCGGTCTCCCGAGTCGATAATGCTGGTCCTGAGCGCCGGAACCTTGGTCTGGGACGAGGCAGCGGGGGATTGGGACCGGCATCGCTCGACTGCGCTACCGCCACGCCTGTTCGGGGTATTCGCCTCCGAACCCGTATACAAAACGGTCAAGTGGCGCGAGGGCGCGGACGGAATCTCGCACCCGGACATCGACGCCATCGCGATCGGCATCGCCGCGGTGATCCGCGGCGTATCCGAGACCGACATCAAATCCGAGGGCTATCAGCAGACCAAGCGAAACTTACGCTGGGCGAATACCGCCATCGGCGCATTGGTCACCTTGCTCGTCCTGGCGCTGATCGCGGCGCTCGTAGCCCGGGTCCAGAGCAATCGCGCCGAGCAGCAGGCCAGAATCGCCACGGCGCGGCTCCTGGCGTCCGTCGCCGATACGAAGACGACGACCGATGCTCGCGCGGCACTCCTGCTGGCCGTCGCGGCGTACCGTCTCGATCCGAGCCCACGCCATCACGCCGCCCTACTCCGCGCGAATCTGGCCAGTCCCGCGGTCGCTCGTTACGTTGCCGCACCCGCGGACGTCACCGCCTTGGAGAGCAGCGCCGACGGCGAAACCGTCGTCGCAGGGCTCGCGGACGGACAAGTCGTCACGTGGGCGCCAGGCGAGCCTGCGCCGACATCGGTCGCACACCTGCCCGGCGCGATCCGATCCCTGGCGGTCGCCGCGGACGGCCGGACCGTCCTCGCCACAGATGGCGCCGCGACGACTCTGTGGCGCGACGGTGCCGGCCGACGGGACTTCGACGCGCCCGACGAGCGCGGCGCCGAGGTCGTCGCGGTCTCCGAATCCGGGAAGGTCGGTGCTGTCCACCGCATCCGTACCGACGCGGCCGGGATCTCGAACGGGGTGGTCGACATCATCGACGTTCCTTCCGGACAGGTTCGCATGTCACATCCGACCGGCCGGTCGATGAAGAGCATGGTGTTCACCGATGACGGGGTCCTGCGTCTCCTCGACACCGGCGGCAGCGTGCGCCAGGTTTCTCTTCGAGACGGCGCTGCCGTCGACCTTTCTCCCTTGGACACCGACTCGGTCTGCGGGAAAGGTCAAGCCGTCGGAGAACTGTCGGCCGACGGGTCCTCGTTCGCGTGTGCGGTCTTGCCCGGGCTCCCGGTACCGGTCTTCCGGCTTCGGCAGGCTCCGGAAGCTCCTCGCCCGGAGACCGGTTACGTGGGCGTCCCCATGCCCCGCCGGACGGCGGCCGCGGCGCTCAGCCGCACGGGCAGTGTGGCAGCGGTACCCAGTGAGGACGGCGGCCTGTATGTGGCGCCGGTGGCCGGGGAGATCACGCCTCGCGAACCGCCGCCGCTGATCACCGGATCCGCTGTCGACTTCGACCGAGCGTTACTGCGGTTTCGCGGATCCTCGGAAACACAACTGGTCTCGGCCTCCGGGGCACTGATCACCTTGTGGGACCTCGCGCAGCGCGACCGGTTGGCGAAGTCCATCCCGGTGCCGATCGTCAAGGGATGCAATGATTGTCCCCCCAGCTTGTCCCTGTCGCCCGACGGGCGCACCGCCGTGATCACGGGCAAGAACAAGGCCTCGGACGAGTTCTCGTTGAACAGCGACGTCGTGGTCATTCAACAGCTCGGAGCGGACTCGTCGCGGCGACATGTCATACCAGGCCTGGACGGTATACCCGTGTGGCGTCCGGACGGCACCCTACTGGCGATCGCCGCGCATCCCGACTCCGGCTACGACCGCCGCGTATCCGCCGACCGGCCCCGGACGGAAATGCCGTTCGAAGTGGCGGTTCTGTCCTCTCCGCCGCCGCAGGTGCGGGTCCGGGCGGCGGCAGTGCCGGAATCCACGGACATCGCGGTGTCTTTGGACGGTAGCGGGAGGGCTTACCTGCACAATCTGGCGACGGGCGGTATCGACTCGGAATTCATTCCGCTGGGCGGCGCGATCGGCTCCGGCATGATTTCGGATGCGGCGATCGACGCGAACGGGGAGACACTGGTCATGCGCGATGACGACCACATCTCGGTGTACGACCTGTCCGGGCAGCGAAACACGCGCGATATCGACGGCAAGGACGTGCAGGCGATGGCGTTCGCCGGGCAACACCTGCTGATCGGCCGGGAAGAGAACATCGAAATCTGGGATCGCACCGGCTCCAGTCGTGAGCGGACGATTCCCTTCCGCGCCACTCGTGGTGCGACCGCGCAGGTGGCCGCCGCCGGGGACGCGACAGTGGTCGTCGCGAGAGATGGGGCGAACTATATGACTCTCTTCGCGGCCGACGGTACGAATCTCGGAGAGCTGGAGCCGGATTCCGTGTGGCACGTGACGCCCGCTGTCGCCCTGTCCGCTGATGGACGGTACCTCGTGACGATGAACCCCGGCCCCGCGTTCTCCGGCGGCGTCGATGGAACGCTGATCGAACGCGACATCTCACCGGAGGGCCTGATTCAGGCCGCTTGTGCGCACGCCGACGCCGATCTCACCGACTCCGAATGGGACGCCCTGATCGGGATCGGGCGTCCCGCACAAGCCCGCTGCCCTCAGCAGGGGCAGGAGTATCGGTAATCGTATGCCGGGTCACCGGGCTCTGCGGACCGTCCGAGTTCGGGTGGGCGGGCGCGCGGGTGAACGACGCGCGGTAGCTGCTCGGTGGCACACCGACATGCCGGACCATGTGCTGGCGCAACGACTCCGCCGAGCCGAGGCCGCTGTGCCTGGCCACCTGATCCATCGGCAGCGTAGTGGATTCCAGCAGTTCCCTGGCTCGTTGTAAGCGCTGGTGCAGCAGCCATTTCTGCGGGCTGAGCCCGGTCTCCTCGTGGAAGCGGCGGGTCAGTGTGCGGACGCTGGTGCGCGCGTGGGCGGCCAGGTCGTCCAGCGACAGTGGTGTGTCCAGCCGCCGCAGCGCCCAGGCACGGGTGTCCGCGAGCGTGACGCCGTGCTCCGCGGGTAGGGGTGCGTCCACGAACTGGGCTTGTCCGCCGGGCCGCACCGGCGTGACCACGGCCGTGCGGGCGGCGGCGTTCGCCACCGTCGCGCCGTAGTCGGTGCGAATCAAATGCAGGCACAGATCTATTCCGGCCGCCGCGCCCGCGGCCGTGGTGATCGGGCCGTCCTCGAGGAACAGCGCGTCGCTGCGGACCGCCACGTCCGGGTGGTTGGCAGCCAGCTCGCCGGCCAGAGCCCAGTGCGTGGTGGCGGTGCGGCCGGACAGCAGGCCCGCCTGCGCCAGAACGAAGGCGCCGCTACAGATCGAGGTGACGCGTTTGCCCGCGGCCACCGCGCCACGCAGGGCGGTGAGCGTGGCCGCGTCGGCGTCGGCGCGGCTGCCGGTGCTCGGCACGATGACGATGTCCGCTTCCTCGATCGCCGCCAAGCCTCGGGAGACGACCACGTCGAAGCCGCCCAGTCCCGCGGGCAGTACGCCGGGCACCGCGGTGCACACGAGGATGCGGTAGCCGGGTTCGCCGCCCACCATCGCCGCGCCGAGCACCGTTTCCGGCATGGCCAGGTCGAAAGCCTTCACCGGAGGAACCGCGACGACGGCGACAGTCTGCATGGCTCGATCCTTGGGATAGTTGGCAATCCGGCCAGTAGTCTACTCGACCGCACCACGGCAGGCTGAGGAGCACGCGATCGGCAAACGGCATGGGAACTACCGGTAATCGCGTGAATAATTTTGTCGCAGAAAGGAATTCGCATGCAAAAGCATGTCGTCGTCGGACGTGGAGCCACCGCTTCGGTCACCGCGACGCTACTGGCCGAGTCCGGTGACCGGGTGCGCGTGGTCAGCCGTAGCGGTGCGGGGCCCGACCACCCGAACATCGAACGAATCGCCCTGGACGCGCTGGATACGGCCGCGCTGACCGCCGTCGCGGAGGGCGCCGAAACCTTGTTCAACATGGCCATGCCCGCGTATCACACCTGGCCGCAGACCATTCCGCCGCTGTTCGGGTCCATTCGCTCGGTCGCCGAGCGGACCGGTGCGAACTACGTGATGCTCGGCAATCTGTACGGCTACGGTCCCCTCGACGGTCCGGTCACCGAGCAGTCGCCGCTGACGGCCACCGGACCGAAAGGGCAGGTGCGCGCCCAGGTGTGGCGGGAAGCAGAAGAGGCGCACCGGGCGGGGCGGGTGCGCGTCACCGAGGTCAGGGCAGGGCAATTCGTCGGCTCCGGCGCGATCTCGCTGTTCTCGCTGCTCGCCCAGCCGAAGATCCGGGCCGGGCAGTTGGCGCTGCTGCCGCAGGAACTCGACCTGCCACACGCCTACACCGCGGTCGGTGACGCGGCGGCGGCAGCGGTCGCCGTCGCTCGCGACGAGCGCGGGTGGGGCCGCCCCTGGCATGCGCCGAGCATCACGGCGACCGTGCGGGAACTGGCCGGGCGGTTCGCCACGGCCGCCGCGGCGCCCGAGCCGCGGCTGGCGGTCATGAGCGATCGGGAGCTGACACTGCTCGGTCTGACCGATCCGTTCTACAACGAGCTGTTCGAGACCTACCACATGTCACACGAGGCCTTCACAGTCGACGATTCGGCCATTCGCGACACTTTCGGACTGAAGGCATCCGATCCGGACGAGGTGTTGGCGCAGGTGGTGCGCGCGGGCTGATCGGGGTGCGCGTTCGGTTGGACGCGGCGCACCGGCTCGCGTGACCAGCGAGGTGAGCGGATGCTCGGCGCGCCGGGCATCGTGCTGGTGAACCACTCGCTTTCGCGGCTCCTGGTCGTCGCCTGGGCGACTCTCGTATCGAGTAGCGCGATCGCCGCGATATTCGCTGAAGGATTGCTTTCTTGGTCAAATTATCGACGAAGTCGGTGTTGATAGCTTTTGAGCAGCGATTTCATGTGCGATTGAGAACATGCCCGACGAATGCCAGACGTGCCTGGGTGGGGGTGATAGAAACTCGTTTCATGTACCGGCTCCTGCGATGCCTGGTTCCACTTCTCGCGGTGTGCGCCGCCTTCGTCCCGGCCACGACCGCCGCCGCCGATCCCGACGCGAGCATTCTCGAAGTGCGCCCGCTGGGTGGGCGGGAACTCGAAGTCGTCGTCCACTCGGCGGCGATGAATCGCCCCATCACGCTGTGGATGTCGCATCCGGGTGCCGGCGCACCCGCGCTGTATCTGCTGAACGCCGTGGACGGAGGCGAGGACGGCGGTCCGTGGACTCGGCGCACCGACATCGCCGCGTTCTTCGCGGACAAACCGGTCAACGTGATCGTGCCGTTGAGCGGGCGTGCGAGCTACTACACCGATTGGCTGCGCGATGACCCCGTGCTCGGTCGCAACATGTGGGCGACGTTCCTGACCAGGGAACTGCCGTCGCTGCTCGGAGCCAGGTTCGGGATGAACGGCCGCAACGCCGTGGCGGGACTTTCCATGTCGGCGACTTCCGCGTTGGATCTCGCGATCGGTGCGCCCGGCTTGTATCGGGCGGTCGGCGCCTACAGCGGCTGCCCGCGCACCAGCGATCCGATGGGCCAGGCGATCGTCCGATCGCAACTGGGAGTGTTCGGCGCGGACCCGGCCAATATGTGGGGTCCGCCCGGTGATCCAGCCTGGGCCGAACACGATCCCATGGTGCAGGCCGAGCGGCTGCGCGGAGTGGCGCTCTACATCTCGGCGGGCACCGGCGCACCGGGATCGCACGAGACGCTCAGCGATCCGGGCATCGACGGCAACCCCTTCCGGCTGGTGGATCGGTTGCTGGTGGGTGGAGGCATGGAGACGGTGATCAACGGTTGCACCCGGGCGTTCGTGGACCGGCTGAACGCTCTCGGCATCCCGTTCACGGCGAATCTCCGCCCCGCGGGCACGCATGCCTGGACCTATTGGCAGGACGACGTGCACGAGTCCTGGCCGCTGTTCGCGGGCGCGCTGGGCGTCTGAGCGGGACGACCCGGCAATCAGGCCGATCTCGCCCGCACGGGCGGGATCGCACTACGGGTTCCAGGGGTCGAGTCCACCGTCGGGATCCAGGTGGTCGAGGTTGGCGACGCGTCTGGCCGATCGCATCAAGGCTTCCCGGTTGATGTCGTTCGGATTCTCGTAGTAAGTGCGGGCCGCCTGCTGGTGCATGGTCGCGACTCGGTGGCCGATCGCCCATCGGGTGTCCCGGCCCGCGTTGTCCCACTCGTCCGGCGTGATCGCCGCCCGCAGTGCGCGGTCGGAATGCCAGTTCTGCTCGACCCGCTGCACGAACCCGTGATCGATGGTTGCTCCGGGGGCCGGTGCGTTGCTGTGCCGGACGAAACTGTCCGCCGCGATGACGGCCTGAGCGGCGAAGGCGTCGTGCGCCTCGTGGTCGACATGGTTGTCCACCGCCCACGCCGCCGCGATCGCCTTCTGCAACGGTGCGAAGCTGTACGGATTCTGTGACGCCGTCGATTCCTGGACGGAGTACGCGGTGAACGCGTTGGTTACCCTCCCGTGGTCGGCGCCGGAGGAGAGCAGAACGGCATGGATCCGTGAATCGGGCACCTTGTTGTCGCGAAGTACTTTCAGAGCACGCGAGACGCCCAGTTGGGTGCGCATGCCGCCCATCGGCGCGGCGGCGGCGACCGCGACACCCCGCCAGTTCGTGCGGGACAGCTGATGCTCGATGTATCCCTCTTCGCGGCTGGTCAGGATTCTGCTGGTGGAGCGTTCGATTCTCCTTCGTGTGCTCGCCAGCGGGTTCAACGGATTGACTTTTCCTCCGGCGAGCCATGCCGTCACCGGCGAGGAGTTCACGGCGTTGAGCGTAGTGAGCGTGCTCACCAAACCCATTCCGGGCGCGGACTTTCCAGCGCCGCCCCCGCCCATCCCGAGGGCGGTGCCACTGCTGCTCGCTGACTTGCCTTGACCCTGGATCGCGAGACCGAACCGGTTGGCGATCCAGTCGTTGCCGCGGCTGAGGCCGCTGCTGAGGCGTTTGAGCTGGAAGACGGCGACGATCTCGACCGTGCCCGCGATGATGATCACTGCCATGACCTGGCCGCGAGCTTGCGCGAACAGGTTGCCCATGAACAGTATGTAGACGCCGAGAAATATGGTGTAGGCCGTCATTCGCGCCGCCGCGACGAAGCTGTCCACGATATTGCGAACCAGGAACGTCTGCGTCGGGCCGTACACGAAGCCGCCTGCGGCGAAACCGAATATGGACATGAACCCGTGATAGATCGTGTCCAGCGCGGCCTTGACGACCTTGAGTCCGAGGTACATCGCGAACACCAGCAGGATGCCGCCGCAGGTCAACAGCATGAGCCCGGTGGCGACCTGTCCCATGGAAGGGTTCTCGGCCTTCGCGTGCGCGGCGGCGTCGCCGCATGACTTCAAGCCGCTGATCACCCGGGCGTCGTCGCCCGCGGCCACCCCGGCCGACCACGCCGATCGGCAGGCGGGCCGCTGGTCCACCGTATGGCCGAAATTCCACACTTGCAGCGGCTGCCGCGCGAAATTGTCGGCGAGATCGCTCTGCATCGTCGCCACCAGCTGCGTCGGATTCGGATCGGCGTTGCCGTTCAAGCCCGCCGCCACCGAGATGCCGAGATCGCGGCCCTGGGCCAGCAATCCGTGCGAGGACAGCACGTCCGCCAATGGCTCGGCCAGGAACAACGGACCCAGCAGCGCCACGCCCACCATCGTCACCACCTGCATGGTGGCCTTCGCGTGGTAGCCGCGTGCGATGAACCACCCGACGCAGACCGCGCCGATACTCGCCGCGGTGACCAGCATGATCGGGGTCGCGATCTGCGCCGTCAGGGCGTCGGCCACGCCGCGCAAGGCCGAGCTGAACATGTCCAGCCACCGGAAGCTCAGCGCGTAGCCGATCAACCAGATCGCCGTCGTCACAATGGCTATGTAACCGATGAACTCGAAGCCGAGCACGGCCCACAGGATGGTGGCGCGCGGCTTGAACAGGCTTTCGTCGCCGGTCGCGAACCGATAGTCCGACAGCGCGATTCCCGACGAGTCGTGGATGTTCATCCAGCTCAGGCCGTCGATCTGGGAGGTCCCGGCCGTGCCGCCCGCCGCGTCCTGGGCGGTGGCCAGCGCACCGACGAAGCCGGGGAAGACGAACAGCGCGAAGATGGTCAGTGCGATCCACATGGCCCGGCGCCGCCAAGGCCCTGTTCCGAAAAGCAGCCACGGGTTGAGCACACCGCCGCGCAGTGCACGCGCGGCCGTGCGGAACGCGCCCGGGACCGGAATCGAATGCCGTCTGGATGAATTACGGCGGACAGCGCGTGATCGCACCGCTGGGGAGCAGATGTGCACGGAAGAGTCCTTCGTCCCGTCTCTGGGGGCGCAGCCGGCTGCGAATAGTGAAACGAACTGCGCGCGAGGCCCAATGGCACTGCGCGGCCCCGTCCCACGCCCTGTATTACAGACAGGTACGGAAACATCCGCCTGAACGTCCAATGACATCCAGGCGGCCCGGGAGTGTACGTACGTACCTCGGCCGTATACCCGCAAGTCGATCAAAAATATTGCGGTGCAGTAATTTTCAACACGGGTCCACACCGTCGATCGCTTGCCGTGTCATCGAAGTGTGCGATGCTCGGCCGAGCATGCCGCGCCGAGGGCCGCGGAAGACGACACGCGGTCGTACTCGACCGGCGCAACGCCGACCTGTCGGACCCTGGGTGAACAATGCCGCTATGGCATACGACGAGGAGCTGGCCGAGCGAATCCGGGAACTGATCGCGCCCGGCCCCGAGGTCGCCGAGCGGAAGATGTTCGGCGGCCTCGCCTTCTTGATCGGCGGCAATATGGCGGTCGCCGCCAGCGGGCAGGGCGGTCTGCTGGTGCGGGTCGAACCCGAAGAGGGCGAGCGGCTTCTGGATGATGCGGTGCAGCCCATGGTCATGGGCGGTCGAGAGATGGTCGGCTGGTTGCGGGTCACCGCCACCGACGACGACGAAGTGCTGCGGGAATGGGTCGAGCGCGGCGTCGCCTACGCTCGGACCCTCCCTCCGAAGAAGAAATAGCTCAGGGCCGGACCTGCCGCCGGAAGAGAACGCGGTCGAATTCGCGGCCGTACTCGTCGACCGCGACCACGTCCATCTCGCTGGCGAACACGCCCGGTCGGACGTCGACGCGCAGGAACGAGTAATTCCGGAAGCGGACCCGTGACCATGGCGCGGCTTCATCCTGCTTGCCGCCGCCCGGTGTCCAGACATAGCTGTTCGGCACCGCGGTGTCGGGCAACTCGTTGTCGCGGAAAGTCTCCTGTGAGCCCGGCTGGAATTCGTAGCGGGGGCGTCCGCCGCCGCCCACGGTGTAATAGACGGTCCCGTCGGTCTCCGGGTAGACGATCGAGTTGTCGCCCGCGACCTTCGTCGCCTGTCCACCGCGGAGCGGATCGGTGCGCTCGTAGACGTGATTGTGGCCTTGCAACACCAGATCCACTCGGAAGCGGTCGAACAGTCCCACCCATGCGTCCCGAACGCCGCCGTCGCTGGCGTGCGATTCGGTGGTCGAGTACGCGCAGTGGTGGAAGAAGCAGACGATGAAATCGATGTCGGGGTCGGCGCGGTAGGCGGCCAGGGTGCGCTCCACCCAGCTCGTCTGCGCGCCACCGGAGTAGCCGCTGTTCGCGCGGATCTCGTAGGACACGTCGTTGGCGTCCAGCGAGAGCACCGCGACGTTGCCGTAGGTGAACGAGTACGCCGACGGACAGCCCGCCGGACCGTTGCCGGGGAAGTCCAAGCGCGCCAGATGCCCGCCGTAGCCGTGGTCGCCGTAGGTGCCTTCCATGTCGTGGTTGCCGGTGGCGAACATCCACGGCGTCTGTGCGGCACTGGACTCGATGGCGTTGAGGTAGACGTCCCAGACGTAGGGGTTGTACTTGTCGAACCCGCTCGCCGGCCGGGTTCCGTGCGCGGCGAACTGTCCCGGCTTGCCCGCGCCGGAAGGGTCGGCATAGGCGATGTCACCGGCGAGGATGTGGAAATCCGGACGTGCGGCGGCGATCTGGCGCAGCACGTTGCTCGCGTGCGGTGCGGCCGGATCGTTGTCGGCCTTGTAGTACTTGTCGTCGTAGTCGCCGGGAGCGACGCCTTCGGGCAGCGCCGGGGTCTCGTCGGTGCCCTGGTCGCCCATCATGGTGAAGCGGAACGGAAGGACCGCGGGGCGCCCGCTGGGCATCGCCGGTGCGGCGGTGCGGATGTCACCGACGAATCCGTCGGAGGTCCGCCAGCGGTAGAAATGCGGCACCCGGCCGGGCAGGCCGTCCACCGGTGCGTGGACGTAGAACTGTTCGGCCGCGAGCACGCCGCCGTCGGCGGTGGGCACCTGGGTGAGCAGGTTGCGTACTTCGGCTTCGACCGTCGCGCCCAATGCCGGCGTCGGCCCGTGGTCGAGGTAGACGGTGGCGCCCGCCGGACGCCGCGACAGCTGCGCCGCGAAACGCAACTGGCTGGCCGCGTCCGGCCCGAAAGCGACGCGTCGTCCACCCACCGCGAGCTGGGCCTCCTCGGCGTAGGCGCGCCTGCCGAACGGCGCCGTGCCGATCGCGGCGACGGCCGCGGCCGCTGCGGCGCCCCGCAGGATATTGCGCCGCGACACCGGATGACGGCGCAGGTAGGCGCGGTGCCATTCGTGCTGCTCGGTCATGGTCAGGTGAGCGGCGAGATGGCCGGGAATTCCGGTGTCGGGAACGTCGCCTGCTGGATTCAGCGGTGTGGACGGCATACCGCAGATGCTGTACGGGCCGGGCGCGCGGAGCAACTCGACACCGCACCGCAGGCGGGAATACCCCGTGCACGACCGCCGTCGGAGCGGGCGATAGGGGGCGTATGCCGGAAATGCGCGAATACGCGGTGCGGAAACGTATTTCACCGGTGGGACCTCGCAGACCACGCCTGCGCGAACGGGCCGATTCGGGCTACGCAGGCGGCTGCTCCGCCGGGTTCGGCGGCCGATCTCGGTCGGTAGGGATCCGGGGGGAGAACGGGGAGACGAGCGCATCGCTCCACGGGAAGCTCGGCGCACCCCGCCGTGCGTGGCCTGCGGCCGCTGCCGCCGGTTCGTTGTTCCCGGTCAGCCGGTGCACGGTCCGCTCCAGGGCGGGCAGGATCTCGGTGATGCCGAGATCGGCGTTCGCGAAGCGGCCGATCAGCGCGTAGGTCATGTTGGTCAGCACGAGCGCGATGTCCGCGGTGTAGTCGGGATCGGCATCGGCGAACATGGCTCCGACGGCGGGCAGCACGGCGTCGAAGCCTTGGGCGTCGAGTCGCCGGCCACTGGGGGTGGATCGTGCGCGATAGTAGGCGTCGAGCATTCGAGGATTTCGTTCCCACGGTTCGAACACGTACCGCAACAACCGGATCAGGCCATCGCGAAGCGTCTCGCCTTCGATCTGCGGGGCCGGGGTGGCGAACGTATTGGTCGCCATCCATCGCTCGACCGCGGCGAGCATCAGGTCGTCACGGGTGGGGTACCGCTTGTAGACCGTGGCGAGGGAGACGTGCGCGTTCCGGGCGACGGCCCGCAACTGCACCGCGTCGTAGCCGTCCGACTCCAGCATCGACAACACGGTGTCGATGATCTTCGCCGCCGATTCCTCTTCGTCTGTCCGAGCCACGTACGTACGGTAATCCAGTGATCTTGTCCTGGATACTCGCCACGACAGCGGCGCCGGTCGGCAGGATTTCGCTTCTCCGGCGTCGTCGCCGAACGAGGTTCCGGTGCGGCACCACCGTGACTAGGCTGCGAGGATGACGCTCTTTCTCCGCGTCGCCGTGGTGCCGGTCGTGCTCGCCGGTGCACTGGTGAGCGCGGCGCATGCCGACGCGACGCCCGGAAGCGACATCACCGCCGTCACCCTCGGTCAGGCCCGGATTCCCGCCGGCCTCCTACCGTTCGTCGCGGGCACCGATCTGGTCGTTCGCGAGATCACGATCGGCCCCGGCGGCTCCACCGGTTGGCATTACCATCTCGGCCCGGTCTTCGGCTTCGTGCGATCCGGCACGCTCACCCACCCCGGCCCCGACTGCGACGCTCCGGTCTATCGCACCGGCGAGTTCATCTACGAGCCCGCGGGCGAATGGAACGTCCACATCGGTCTGAACCGCGGCGCCGAACCGCTCGTCCTGGATGTCGTCTACGCCCCACCCGCGGGCGAGCCGCTGTTCGTCGACGCACCCGCTCCGCCCTGCGCATAGCACCTTGTCTCGGAGGCGACAGCGCTCGCAGTCGGTACGACCGGTCGGAGTCGTAGTGACCTCTGCGGGTGTCACGGCTCTCCGCTTGCCGGACAGGCGGCCGTCTCGGGTCGAGCGGTCGCCCGGCTGACGATGTGCCCCGCGTCGCCTGCGTCGCAGTCTCGGCGCGCGGGAAGGACGGAGCACGATTCGCCCGCGTCGTTCTCCCGGCGTGTGCGAACTCCGATGACGCGGGCCGTGTAGCAAGCTGTGCGGTGATCGTCCGGGCGGGCGATCCGCGGTGCGTCGACTTCCGGATGGAGACAGACATGTCGATGATTCCTGCTGGATTGAAGTACACCGACGCGCACATGTGGGCGCGGCCGGAGCGCGACGGCACGCTGGCGGTCGGACTCACCGACCATGCGCAACAGAGCTTGGGCACGATCCTCTTCGTCACCAGGCCCGAGGTGGGCACGTTCGTCGGGACCGGCGAGGCCGTCGGCGCCGTGGAGGCGGTCTCGGCCATCGCCGAGATATACAGCCCGGCCCGCGGCGTCGTGGTTCAGGTCAACCCGGCGATCGCGGACGACCCCGAGCAGGTGAACAACGACCCGTACGCGGCCTGGTTGTTCAAGATCAGGCAGGCGGAAGGCGTCTCGGATGACGAACTGCTCGACGCCGCCGCCTACCGCCGGTTGCTCGAGGATCTCGGCGCGTAACCGGAAACCTCGGCCCGTCCGCGGGCTTCAGTCGTCCCGCTCGGGGTCGCGGTCCGGCACTGTTTCGTGCTCGCGACGTGTATCCCGGCCGCGCCAACTCCGGTAGCCGCGATGTGCGGCGAACGCTCCGATGATCGCGGTGACGCACCATACCGCGATCGCGGTGTAGGCCAGGGGTGCGGACAGCTCACCGATCGATGCGCCGAGTGCGGTGTAGACGAAGGCCCGTGGCGCCGATCCGATCAACGAGCCGACGGCCATCTGCCACAACGGAATTCCGAAAGCACCGAAGACATATGACGCCAGCGCGTCCGAGATACCCGGGACGAAGCGCTGACCGACGACGGCCCACATGCCGCGCCGTTCGATCTGGGCGTCGATGCGCTGGGAGCGCTCGGCGCCGAGCAATCCGCGCGCGCTCTCGCGGCCGGCCCGCCGCCCGAGGAAGCTCGTGATGGTCGCCGTGCCCACCGCCGAGCCCAGCGTCACGAATGTCCCCACCAGCGGCCCGAACAACAGACCGCTCCCAGCTGCCAGCAGTGGCCCGGGAACGAAGACGGCGCCGAGCACAGCCGATGCCACCACGTACACGAACGGTGCCGCGGGGCCCGTCGCCGCGACCACGCCGCGCACATCCTCGACGTCGATCACCCGCGCGACGGCGACGAGATAGAACATCACCGCCAGGCCCGCGGCGAACAGCGCGAGCCGTGCTATGTGCAGCCGCCGGCTGCCGGGAGAAAGTTCATCGTCGCCGGTCATGGTGAGCCCAATCCTGCCGCACGCGGACCCCACCCTCGAATCGATGGCCAGGCGATGCCCAGGCTCGGAGTTCGAACCCGAGTCGGCGGACGCCACAGTCATGTGCCGTTGATCTCGGTGTTCAGGGTGGGTCGCGGGGGAGGAGGGTGCCGAGGGGGCCCAGGTCGATGTTGAGGTCTTCGGGGGTGAGGCCGAAGTGGTCGCGGAGTTCTTCCATGCGTTGCTCGAGCAGCATGAGGGTGGTGCCGATGCGTTCGATCTGGGTGTCGGTGAGGTCGCCGGCGTCGACGCGGCGGATCGCTTGGCGTTCCATGAGCTGGCGCAGGAGTTCGACCAGAGTGAGAACGAGGCTGACCAATCCGCGCTCGACGGATTCGGGTTCGGTGTCGATTCGCGGTGGGATGCCGCCGAATTCAGTCATCGCCGGGTGGTTCCAGGGCGTCGTGCGTCGCTGGCTCGAGTGACGTGGACAGCGTGCTGATCGAGGAGATGAGGGCGCGCAACGAGAGCTGGACCAGGTCGACGTCCGCGATGGCGAGCCTGATGTCGCCGGAGATGATCACGCCGCCGGCCAGCACCCGATCCAGCAGGTCGACCAGCGCGACACGGCGCTTGTCGTCGGTCTGCGGGGCGGCCCGGTTCATGCGGGCTCTCGTTCCACACCGGCGAACGAGTACGGCGGCCACGGGCCGGTGAGTTCGAGACGGATGCCGGAGAATTCCTCGCCGAGCGTGGTGACGGTGGCGGCGAAGTCGTCGGAGTGATCGTCGTCCACGAGGTATGTCCCGTTGAGCAGCATCCAGTCCCGGCGGCCACTCAGCGTCGGATCGGTCAGCGCTTGACGTCGGCCCGCCGCGGCGTGGCGGACCAGGCGCGCATGGATTTCCTCGGCACGCTGCGCCGCATCACGTTCCACGGTTTCCTGTGCGGACAGTTGCGCGCGCCGCCGGGCCAGATACGCCGCGCCCGCGCCTTTCCCGCTGTTCTCGCTCGCGCGTGCCTCGGCCACGGCGGCGGTCAGGGCCGCACGGTCCCCGTAGGCCTTCACACCCCATTCGGTGCGGCCACTCACCAGCGCGAGGGCCGCGGCGAAGTCCCCTCGCCGCTCGTCGAGCAGGGCGCGCACCCGGTCGTCGTCGAGAAAGACGGTGGCCAGCCGGAGCGGGACGGTCGGGCCGCGGCGCACCGAGGCCGACACGACGGCGTCATGTGCCCGGGCCGTGCCATCCAGCCAATCGAGATCCTCCAGGTGGCGTCGCAGCGGCTGTTCCCCGAACACCTCCAGCGGAACCGAGCCGACGAGTGCCGCCAGATCGTCGGAGACCACCGTGCGCACCGGTTCGCCCGCGACGCCGGTCAACTCGCCCGCGGCCGCCGAGTCGGCTCGGCTGGAGGTCACCGCGTACAGCCAGACCCCGAGGCCCTCGGTCACGACCGCTCTTCCCTCGGCTCGCGGCGGCGCTCGATCGGTTGACGTTGTCGGTTCGCGGCCTCCAGCTCGGCGATCCGGTCGCGCAGCTCCCGATTCTCGAGTTCGAGATCGTGATCCTGTCGCTCCAAGGTGTGGGCCTTACTGTTGAGCCAGGGGTCGGTCTCCCACCAGTCGATGCCCACGGACTTGGCCGTCTCCAAGGACGCGATCACCAATCGCAGCTTGATCGTGAGCAGTTCGATGTCGAGCAGGTTCACCTGGATGTCGCCCGCGATCACCAAACCCTTGTCGAGCACCCGCTCGAGGATGTCGGCGAGGTTCGTCGAATGTCCGCCGCCCATGGGCTGTGGTGCGAACGATCCGCCGCCGACCACCGTCATGACCGAGCCCTTCCGATGTCGGTGCTGCCGCGGCCGTAGCGTCTGGTCCTGTGGTAGGCCAGCAGGTTTCCGTCGAGATCGAGCTCCACCTCGTAGAGCGCGAGCATGTCCGCCGACGATGGAATGCGGCGGTCCTCGAGCACCTCGATTTCCACCAGCCAGCCGTCCTCCGTCGGCTCCATCGACGTGACCCCCTCCACTTCCTTCGAGGTCAGCGCCACGAGATTCTCGGCCGCCGCCGCGACGGCCTGGGCCGCGGTGAGGCCAAGCGATTCGCCCGGAGCCGAGTGCACGCTCTCGGTGTCTCCCGAAGTGGTCTTGCGTGCCACTCGCCTCACTCCTTCCGGTCGATCGAGGTCACGCCCGCCGACCGGTCATCCGATCCAGGACCGCCTGCTGCGCATGTTTTCGCTCCTCTTCCGACAGCTGACCGGCTGCCGCGGCCGCGTCGATCTCCTCGAGTTCCCGCCGCATGAGGGCGGGATCGTGCATCTTCTGGTCCACCTGGTCCTGGATCAGTTCCCCCAACCAGATCACTCCGCGCACCGGGGCGACGGGCAACGACAAGATCGACGAGACCACACCGAACAACATGGGCTTACTCCTGGGGTGCGCGCTTCGTCACGAAGTCGTAGGCGGCCATCGGACCGAGCAGGTTCAGCTCCACGCGGCCGTCCCATTCCTCGCCGAGCCCGCGCAGAGTTTCTTCGAGTTCCTTTTGCCGGGCCAGCTCGACCAGCACCGCGATGTGGACGGCCTCTTCCTCATGGGACGGATCGCGCTGGTTGACCAGTGGCTCGAACCGCTCGATTTCGGAGACCACCCTGCGGGTGTCCTCGGCGCGCTTGGCCTCGATAGCCTGATTGATCAGCTCGCCCAGCGCGATCCGGGCATTGCGAGTGGCGTCTTCGGGTTTGTCGCGGATCTCGTCGCGCAGCTGGGCGGCCCGGTCGTTCTCGTCGAGCAGTTCCCGCAGGATGGTGTTCTCGATGTAGCGCCCTCGGATCACGAACTGCGCACGGCCCTCGAGTTGCTCCAGCGCGGAACGGAATTCGTTCTCGTTCGCCTCGAGCAATTCGTTCTCCACCGCCTCCGCGTCGGTCATGACCGCGCCGAACCGCAACGGTAGTACCGGGGCGACTGCGGCGGACCCGTCCAGCAGCTCGGCGTGAGTGGTGAGGTCGTCGGGTGTGCCCAGCGGGCGATCGGATTCGAGCGTGCTGATCAGTGCGGCGATCTCGCCGTGGCGCACCACTTCGACCTTGCCGGGAGGATCGCCGACACCGATGGCGTTCGACTCGGGTTCCACGTCGGCGGGCACGATGCCGTAGACGTACACGGCGGCTGGAGCGGTAGTCATCAATCCTCCTTGCGCCTGGGCCGGCTCGCTGTCTGACGCTTGTCCTGCACGTCACCGAGGAAGTCCATGACCTTCTCGCCCGCCGCCTCGAGCGCACCGCTGGTCTTGTGCTTCGCCGCGCCCTGGGTGACGTCGCCGACGATGTCGGTCAGACCTTTCGGTTCGCTGGTGGAGATCTCCAGCCGGTTGACGGCCTCGGCGAAACGCAGATATGTGTCTACGCTGGCCACCACGACGCGGGCGTCGATGGTCACCAGTTCGATGCCGACCAGCGACACGCGTGCGAACGCGTCGATGACCAGGCCTTTGTCGAGAATCGTGTCGATCACGTCGGCCAGGCTGGAGGAGTTCGGGCGCGCCATCGTGCCCGCTCCGCCTCCGCCGCCGCCTCCTGCGGGTTCGATGGTCATGCGTTTGCTCCTCGCTTCTCCCGCGACCGGCGGGTCACCGTGGTGCGGCGGCGCGCGGCCGGTCGACGGCGGGGCGACTCGGATTCGCCCTCGTCGTCCTCGTCGCCTTCGTCGCGCTCGTCTGCGTCCTGCTGGTCGGTCTCGTCTGGTTCTTCTTCGTCCGGCTCTTCCTCCGCGCTGCTCTCCTCGTCCGCGTGATCTTCTTCGTTGGTCTCCTCTTCCTCGCGTCGTGCGGTCTCGTCGTCCTTGACGACCTTGCTTTCGCGGATTTCGCCATGCCAACCGACGATGTCGTCGGGGTGCAGCACGGACTCGGTCATGACGTGGCGCTGGAAGTGTTTGAGTTCCAGGCGGCACCGGCGACCGGCCGCGCGCCACATGTTGGCGGTCTTCTCGAAGACTCCCTGGGGGTGGTACTCCAGCACCACGAGGATGCGGGTGTAGCCCGGCGTCAGCTCGTGGAAGGTGACCGCGCCGTCGATGTAGCCCTTGTGGCCCTTGGAACGCCAGACGATCCGCTCGAACGGCACCTGCTCGAGAATGGTGGACTCCCAGGTGCGCCGGGACCAGAAGACTTTGCCGGTCCAGCTGAGCTTCTCGTCGGCGATCTGCTCGACCTGTTCGAGCTTCTTGGTGAACTTGGGGAAATCCGCGAACTGGGTCCACTGGTCATAGGCCAGGTCGATCGGAACACCGACGTCGATGTGCTCGACGATATTGGTCAGCTTGATCTTCTTGCCGCCGCCCTTGCCCCTGCCGCCGGTCAGCGACTCCTTCGCCGTTTCGAACCCTTCGCGCAGCGTATGGCCGAGCTTGCTCTTGCCCATGCTCATCGCCGCCTGGAACGGCGAGGCGCCGCCGGCGAGCTTCTCCACGCCGGTCAGCGCCGACAGCAGATTCCCTCCGCCGCCTTCGGCGTAGTCGGTCAACCGGCCCGCGGTCTTCGACACCTGGTTCGTGAGCCCGGACACCGCGCGTTCGGCCAGGGTTCCGGCCAGGTTCTGCATCGATTCCTGCAATAGACCGGTGGGCGTGGCCCGCGAAGCCTTCTCTTCGGCGGTCGAGCCCGCCCGGCCCGCGGCTTTGGTGGCCCGGCCCGCCGTGTCGGTGGCCAGCTTGCCGACTCCGGCCGTCGCGTCGCGCAGAGTCTTCGCCATCGAATTCACCTCCTCGTGCGTCGCACGGGCGCGTTATCGGCGTCGGCACGACCCCGACGTACGCGGGACCCGGACGGCTTGCGCTCCGTGGAGTCGGACGAACGGTCCGCCGCGCGGGAGCCGGCTCGGCGCCGGGAGGCGGTGCTCGACCTGCGAGCGCGCGGCCGCGCGGCGGGACGCCCGGTGTCGTCCTCGTCCGCGGGCTCGTCTTCGTCTTCCTCGTCTGCGGATCGGTCGTCTTCCTCGTACTCGTCTTCGAGGTCTTCCTCGTCGGCGGACGCTTGCTCGTCGTCCTCGGACGACTCGTCGTCGTACTCGTCCTCGCTGGAATCGGTCTCCCGTGAGTCGCCGCGATCCTCGTCCGCGAGCATCGTCGAACCCTGTTGCAACCGGGCGTTCAGCGCATCGAGGCGGTTACTCGCCGCGGTGACCGCGGCGGACCGCGCGGCACCCAGCAACTCGCCGCGAACGGTATCGGTGATCTTGGTCAACTCCGGTGACGATTTGAGCAGCGACGTCCCGCGCTCGAGCAGGTCTCCGGGCGTGCCCCCGGACCTCTTGGCCATCGCGGCGCCCGCGAGCGATAACGCGAAGCGCATCTTGCGTGTGCGGCCCAGCAGATAGCCGATGCCCACCCCCAACGCGATTCTTCCTCCACCTTTCATCACTCACTCCTTGCTCGCCTCGACGGCCACTGCACCGGCGGAGCCGGGGCGCCGAGACTTTGACGTCCCCCAGAAGTGGGGTAGACCACATTGCAGCGGCCAAACTTCAGCGTATGCCTGGTTACCCGATGGGTCGATGGTTCTGCCTGCGAAAAGCTGGGAAGCGGGGGTTATAGCAGCTCTCTCAGCGATCGCCTGGCCCAGAGCGTGGACGCTGCCGGAAAAAAATTTCGGGAAACTTCGCGAACTATGTCGAACACCGACCGGTGGCTCCGACCAGTAGGTGACAGCAGGTCACACCACAGCACAGGAGCACATCATGTCCGTCAACACCTTCTTCTGGTTCGACAACGCCGCCGAGGAAGCCGCCGCCTTGTACGTCTCGGTGATTGCGAACTCGCGGGTGGTCGAGGTGGCCCGCAACTCCGATGGTTCGGCGTTCATCGTCTCGCTGGATCTCGACGGTCACGCGATCACGCTGATGAACGGCGGGCCGGACCACCCGCTCACCGATGCCGCGTCACTCCAGGTGGTCGTGAACACCCAGGACGAGATCGATCGCCTGTGGGACGCCCTCACCGCGGACGGCGGCGAGCCCGGGCCGTGCGGCTGGTTGACCGACCGCTACGGCCTGTCCTGGCAGGTGGTACCCGCCGCGCTGCCGAAGCTGATGGGCGGCGAGGATCCCGCCAAGACCATCGCCGTCGGGACCGCCCTGCAGTCGATGTCCAAGCTCGATGTCAAGGTGCTGCAAGACGCCTACGACAACGCCTGACCCCGCGGATTCGCACCGGGCCGGTGACGCCGCGACGCCCGGCCACGCGGAAGACCCCGCCCGGACGCCGTTGTCCGGGCGGGGTCGTCTGTGCGCGGCGTCGCTAGCGCCAGCGTTCGGGGGTCACGGGCGCGTCCCATGCCCGGGCGTAACGGCGCTTGTCGGGAGCGTCGTATTCCTTGCTGCGGTAGATCACATACGGTCGCATCAAGTAGCCGACCGGCGCACTGAACATGTGCACCAACCGGGTGTAGGGCCACAGCCCGATCAGCGCGAGCACGACCAAACCGTGCAACTGGAAGGTCCACGGCGTGTCCACCATGAGTTCGGGCTCGGGGGCGAGGGTGAACAGACTGCGGAACCAGGGCGAGACCGTCTCGCGGTAGTTGTAGGTGCCCCACAGCAGGTTGCTGCCCCAGGTGTTGAGCAGACCGGTGACCAGCGCGGCGGCCAGCAGCGTGTACATCAGCTTGTCGTTGCCGGTCGTCGCCTTGCGGACGGCGGGCACCGTGAAACGCCGGTAGAGCAGAATGCCCACGCCGGCCAGCACGGCGAGACCGGCCACCGAGCCCGCCGCGACGGCGATCACGTGGTAGAGGTGCTCGGAGATCCCCACGGCCGAGGTCCACGATTCGGGGATCAGCACGCCGAGCACGTGCCCGCCGAACACCCCGAGCATGCCGAAGTGGAACAGCGGGCTGCCCAGGCGCAGCAGGCGGCTCTCGTAGATCTGCGAGGAGCGGGTGGTCCAGCCGAACTGGTCGTTGCGGTAGCGCCACAGGTGCCCGAGCACGAACGAGGTGAACGCGACATACGGCAGGATCAGCCACAGCGCGGTCGGCAGATGCGGCGTTGCGTTCATCGTCGGCCTTCCGATCCGTCGAACAGGGAGGGGTCCATCGCGAAGGGTTCCAATCCGACTTCCTCCTCGGGCGGGCCCTGGGCGGCGAGTTCGGCGATGCGCCTGCGGTCCGCGGTAGTCGGCGGTGGCAGCGTGGCCCCGATCGCCGCGAGCGCTCCGGCATAGGGAGACCCGTTGTCGGACAGCGAAAGCCGCAGCAATTCCAGCACCGGAACGTGTTCGCCGAGCAACCGTTCGCCGCCGATCGGATCGACGGTGGCGGCGAACTCCAGCAGCACCGGCAGGTGGTCGGGCAGCTCTTCGTCACCGAGTTCGACACCGGCGTGCCGGTAGGCGTGCTTGAACCGCAGCAGCGCCATTCCGCGCTTGCGGGTGTCGCCGTAGGCGTAGAAGGTCAGGTGCAGGCTCGCGCGGCGGCGCATGTCGAAGGTGGCGACGTAGTCCGCGGCGAGTTCCAGTGCCGGGGTCGTCCGCAGGTAGTCGAGGCACTCGTCCAGGTGGGCGCGCACTTCGTCCGGCAGGGCCGCCGCGGCCGTCGCCAACTGGTCGACCATGGCCAGCGTCTGCTCGGACGGGTAGTCCAGCAGCAGCGCGGCGATCCGCCAAACCAATTGGCGGTCGCGCTGGGCCAGTTCGACCACCGGTTCCGGGCGGCGGCGCAATTTCAGCAGGCTCATCGCCCTGCTCCGGTCGGAGCGGAGGTGGGGTCGCCGGCGACGGTCGCGTTGCCCGTGCCGTTGGCGTGCCCGTTGCCCGTGCCGTTGCCGTTGCTCGTGCCATCGGCGTGCCCGTCGCCGTTGCCCGCGCCGTTGACCGGCACCAGACCCTCGGTGTTCTTCCCGTCCCAATTCAGCAGATTGATCCGGGACGACTTCTCCTGCGGCGCGGCACCATTGGTGTCGGTGAGATGGAACTTCTCCACCATCTGGTCGAACGCCGTCATACCCGGGCCGCCGTCGGTGTCCAGGCTGCATCCGGTGGCCAGCGAATCCAGTTCGTGCGCGCGCGCTCCCGCGCCGGTCGGGATGACGTAGCGGTGCTCGTACTTGGCGATGGCCAGCAGCCGGTACATCGCTTCGATCTCTTCCGGCTCCAGCCGCACCGAGGGCGCGATCGAGGGATCGGGCTCCTCCCCGAGGTTCACCGAACGCATGAACGAGCGCATCGCCGCGAGGCGCTGTAACGACGCACGCACCGGTCCCACGTCACCCGCGGTGAACAGTTCGGCCAGGTACTCCACCGGGATGCGCAGCGCATCGATGGCGCCGAACAGGTTCGACACGTTCTCGCCGTCGTGCCCGGTCTCGCTGAGCACGTCCACCACCGGCGACAGCGGCGGCACGTACCAGACCATGGGCATGGTGCGGTACTCCGGATGCAGCGGCAGCGCGATCTGGTAGTCCACGATCAGCTTGTAGACCGGTGAATCCTGGGCCGCCTGAATCCATTCCGGCGAGATCCCGGCGCGCTCCGCCTCGGCGACCACGCGCGGATCGTGGGGATTGAGGAACACACCCAGCTGGGACGGGTAGAGATCCTTGTCCTCGGTGACCGACGCGGCCTCCAGCACGGCGTCGGCGTCGTAGAGCATCACGCCGATGTAGCGCAACCGTCCGACGCAGGTCTCCGAGCACACCGTGGGGATGCCGACCTCCACGCGCGGGTAGCAGAAGGTGCACTTCTCCGCCTTGCCCGTCTTGTGGTTGAAGTAGATCTTCTTGTACGGGCAGCCCGACACGCACTGCCGCCAGCCGCGGCACTTGTCCTGGTCCACCAGCACGATGCCGTCCTCGGCGCGCTTGTAGATCGCGCCGGAGGGGCAGGACGCCGCGCACGACGGATTGAGGCAGTGCTCGCAGATCCGCGGCAGGTAGAACATGAAGGTCTCTTCGAACTCCAGTTTCACCTGATCGGACAGCTTCGCCAGAAGCGGGTCCTTGCCGACCTGCTCCGGACCCGAGCCGAGGTCGTCGTCCCAGTTGGCGCCCCAGGTGACCTTCGTGTCCTCGCCGGTGATCAGCGATTTGGGTCGCGCGACCGGCGTCGTGTCGGTCGGCGGCGAGGACAGCAGGTTGTCGTAGTCGTAGCTCCACGGCTCGTAGTAGTCCTCGACCGTGGGCAGATCCGGGTTGGCGAAAATGTTCATCAGCCGCTTCAGCCGGGAACCGGACTTCAGGGTGAGCTTGCCGCGCTTGTTCAGCGTCCAGCCGCCCTTCCACTTCTCCTGATCCTGGTACTGCCGCGGATAGCCCTGTCCGGGCCGGGTCTCCACGTTGTTGAACCAGACGTACTCGGTGCCGCCGCGATTGGTCCAGGCCTGCTTGCAGGTGACCGAGCAGGTGTGGCAGCCGATGCACTTGTCCAGGTTCATCACCATGGCCAGTTGTGCCATCACTCGCATGTCAGTACCGCTTTCCTGCGTCGGTAGGTGCGTGGTGGGCCCACATGCCGCCGTCACCCATGTCAGTACTCCACTTCCTGCGACCGCTTGCGGATCGTCGTGACCTCGTCGCGCTGATTTCCGGTGGGGCCGTGGTAGTTCAGCGCGAAGGACTGCTGCGCGTAGCCGCCGATGAGATGGGAGGGCTTGATCATGATGCGGGTGAGGGCGTTGTGGATGCCGCCGCGCTTGCCCCTGCCCTTGGTGTCCTCGCCGATGCCCTCGATGCGCGGCACGTCCACCGCGCGGTCCTGGGCGTGGTACATGAACACCGTGCCCTCGGGCATCCGGTGGCTGACGATGGCGCGGGCCACCACGATGCCGTTGCGGTTGATCGCCTCGATCCAGTCGTTATCGGCCACACCGATCTTCGCCGCGTCGCGATCGGACATCCAGATCGTCTGCCCGCCGCGCGAGAGCGTCAGCATGTGCAGGTTGTCCTGGTAGGCGGAGTGGATCGACCACTTCGAGTGCGGGGTCAGGTAGCGCACGGTGACGCCCTTGTCGCCGACGTCGCCGATCGAGGGCTCACGGAACAGCGCGGTCATGTCCAGCGGCGGACGGAAGATCGGCAGCTGCTCACCGAGCTCGATCATCCAGTCGTGATCGAGGTAGAAGTGCTGCCGCCCGGTCAGCGTGTGCCAGGGCTTGAGCCGCTCGGTGTTGATGGTGAACGGCGAGTAGCGGCGACCGCCGGTCTCGCTGCCCGACCATTCCGGCGAGGTGATCACCGGCACCGGACGGGCCTGGGTGTCGGCGAAGGTGATTCGCTTGCCCTCGTGCTCCGCGGCCAGGTCGGCCAACTGCGTGCCGGTGCGGCGTTCCAGCGCGTGGAAACCCTCCACCGCCAGACGGCCGTTCGTGGTTCCCGACAGCGCGAGGATCGCCTCGGCCGCATGGGTGTCCTTGGCCAGCGACGGACGGCCCTGCGCCACGCCGGACACCACCGTGCCGTTCACCCCGGCGAGGTACTCGACCTCTTGATCGGGGTAGGTGGTGACGCCCTTGGTGGTGACGCCGAGCGTGTCGACCAGCGGCCCGAGCGCGGCCATCTTCTCCGCCACCTTCGGGTAGTCCCGCTCGACCACGACCAGTTTCGGCATGGTCTTGCCCGGAATCGGTTCGCACTCACCGGCTTTCCAGTCCAGCACGCGCCCGCCCGCCTGGGCCGTCGCGTCCGGCGAGTCGTGCTGCAACGGCACGGCGACGATGTCCTTGCGCTTGCCCAGATGCTTCTCGGCCATCCAGGAGAACCCGCGCGCGATCCGGTGGAAGGCGTCGAAGTCGGTCTTCGCCTCCCAGGGCGGCGAGATGGCCGGGGAGAAGGCGTGCACGAACGGGTGCATGTCGGTGGAAGACAGGTCGTGCTTCTCGTACCAGGTGGCGGCGGGCAGCACGATATCGGAGAACAGCGTGGTGCTGGTCATCCGGAAATCCAGCGAAAGCAGCAGATCCAGCTTGCCGGTGGCCGCGGTCTCCCGCCAGGTCAGCTCCTGCGGCCGCACGCCGGTGGCGTCGGTGGTCTGCAGATTGGAGTCGGCGCCCAGCAGATGACGCTGGAAGTATTCGTTGCCCTTGCCCGAGGAGCCGAGCAGGTTCGCCCGCCACACGGTCAGGCACCGCGGGAAGTTCTCCGGCGCGTCCGGGTCCTCGCAGGCGAACCGCAGGTCGCCGGACTTCAGGCCGTCCACCACGTGCTCGGGCGCGGTCTTGCCCGCGGCCTCGGCCTCGTCCGCCAGGTCGAGCGGATTGCGGTCGAAGGTCGGGTAGCTCGGCATCCAGCCCAACCGGGTGGCCAAGGCGATGTTGTCGGCGGCGGTGCGGCCGGCGAACTTGCCCGTGCCCAGTGGCGAGGCGAACGGCTCCGCGGTGAACGGGTCGTAGCGCCATTGGTCGTTGGTCAGATACCAGAACACCGTGCCCTGCATCTGCCGTGGCGGGCGCTGCCAGTCCAGACCGAAGGCCAGGGTGGACCAGCCGGTCACCGGGCGGCACTTCTCCTGCCCGACGTAATGCGCCCAGCCGCCGCCGTTCACGCCCTGGCAGCCGGTCAGCAAGGTCAAGGTGAAGAACGCGCGGTAGATCTGGTCGGAGTGGAACCAGTGGTTGGTGCCAGCGCCCATGAGGATCATCGAGCGGCCGCCGGAACGCTCGGCGTTGTCGGCGAACTCGCGCGCGATGCGCTGGGCCTGCACGGCCGGCACGCCGGTGATGGTCTCCTGCCAGGCCGGGGTGTAGGGCTCGTCCGCGTCGTCGTAACCGCTGGGCCACGACCCGGGCAGACCGTCGCGGCCGACGCCGTATTGCGCCAGCAGCAGGTCGAAGACCGTGGTGACGCGCCTGCCCGCGACGGTCGTGGTCGGCACGCCGCGGGTGAGCACGCCGGGAGTGTCGCTGTCGAAGCGGGGAATCTGTACAGCCGCAGCATCATCGGTGCGGCCGTACAGACTCAGGAGGGGATCGACGTCCCCGAGATCGAGGTTCCAGCGCCCGGCTCCTTCTTCGCCGAACCGATGGCCGAGGGACCCGTTCGGCACCACCGGCTGCGCTTGCGCGTCCAGCAGAACCGTTTGGAACTGCACGTTTTCGCCGGTCCGGCCCAAGTCTGCGGCGGTGAGGAACTTGCCGGGGACGTACGCCCCGTCACGCTCGTCGAGCGTGATGAGGAACGGCAGGTCGGTGAAGCGCTTGATGTAGTCGAGGAAGCGCGGTGTGGTCTTCTCGACGAAGAACTCCTTCAGCACCACGTGGCCCATCGCCATGGCCAGGGCCGCGTCGGTGCCGGGACGCGCGGGCACCCACTCGTCGGCGAACTTGGTGTTGTCGGCGTAGTCGGGGGAGACCACGACCACCTTCTGGCCGCGGTAGCGGGCTTCGGTCATGTAGTGCGCGTCCGGTGTCCGGGTGACCGGCACGTTCGAACCCCACATGATGAGGTAGCCGGCGTCGAACCAGTCCGCCGACTCGGGCACGTCGGTCTGGTCGCCGAACACCTGCGGCGAGGCCACCGGCAAGTCGGCGTACCAGTCGTAGAACGACAGCATGGAGCCGCCGACCAGCGAGATGAACCGGGCGCCGACGGCGTGGCTGACCATGGACATGGCCGGAATCGGCGAGAACCCGGCCACCCGGTCCGGGCCGTACTGCTTGATCGTGTAGACGTGTGCGGCGGCGGCGATCTCGGCCGCCTCCCACCATTCGGCGCGCACGAATCCGCCCTTGCCGCGGGCGGCCTTGTAGCTGCGCGACTTCTCCGGGTCTTCGACGACATCGGCCCAGGCCAGCACCGGGTCCTTGAGCCGGGACTTGGCTTCCCGGTACAGCTCCAGCAACGTGCCGCGCACGTAGGGGTAGCGCACTCGGGCGGGTGAATAGGTGTACCAGGAGAACGACGCGCCGCGGGGGCAGCCGCGCGGCTCGTACTCCGGCTTGTCGGCGCCCACCGACGGGTAGTCGGTCTGCTGCGACTCCCAGGTGATCACACCGTCTTTCACGTAGATCTTCCACGAGCACGAGCCGGTGCAGTTCACGCCGTGCGTGGAGCGCACCACCTTGTCGTGGGACCAGCGATCACGGTAGAACTCGTCGGCGCTGCGCCCGCCGACCTTGTGCAGCGTCCGGTGATCGGACGATATCTCGCCCCGGTGGAAGTATTTCCCCAGCCGCAGGAGCGCGTCCCCGGCGTCGGTGGCCGGGCCGGAGGGTGCGTGACCCTGGGTGCGGGAATTAACCACGACGTCCCCTTCGAGCTGTGCGATCGGGTGGATGTTCCGACTGTAAAGAGGCGCGCACGGCTGGCCAAACCTCTTTCTCACAGCCCATTCGAGAGCGTGGTGAGTTGTGAGATCGGCGCAACGTCACGGTCACGGTAGCGCGTCGCTTTCGGACGTCACCCGGTGGGGCGGCCAGGGCAAAAGTGCTCTGAGCTGGACAGAGTCGGATCTGAGTGGTCCGCTCGCGCAAGCGTCGGTGATGCTTTGGAAACGACCGGTTCTCCAGTGCTTTACATTTGTTAACACATTGGATCGGCTGTTGACGGCACCGCCTTTATTCGCTCCGGCGAGTTTCGGCCGCGGTTTCCTGACAGCGTATTGTAAGCACAATCACAATTCGCCGAAAATTCGCCCGACATTGCAAAATTTGTCTTCCCCGGTATGGCTCCAGGCAGCGCCGTCCTCCGATTCGTCTGGCGCCGAGCGGTCCACGCCGTCCTGATGGCTCGTCTGTCCACCATCGGCCGGACGACACTGTCCTATCTGATGACCGGTGATGGACACGAAATCGGCCCGCGATCGTCGAACGACTCCCGGCGGGCCGGCACGCGGTCGTGGTGGTCGAGCGCGACGCCGAGCCGGTGTCCTGGGTCGGCGGACCGTCACAGTCGTGGCGGGAGACGCCGGTGCCGAGGAGAGCACCGAACGGGCCGCCGATCGTGCCGAGCAGCCGGAGCATTCGCCGGGTGAGTCGACATCCTTGATCGCGTTGAGCGACAGTTGATTACAGCCCCGGTGTGCGTGATCGTGCTACGCCGGGGTGGGGCCGGATGCTCGGCGGAGAAGTTGGGCGCGGTGCGTTCGCCGTCGGCCGGGCGCGCGAGCCTTGCTTGGCCGAGGCGGCGGTCGCCTCGAAATCCGATGAGATCGACGGTTCCGAGGTCGAAAGCGTCTGCGGTACTCGCCGAGCACGTGCCGTGTTCAGGCGATCACCGCGGGGTCGATGTCGGCGAACGTGTGGACCCAGCGGTGCGGCGGCCGAGGTGGATTGGGCTCGCCGGGGCGGGCGAGTCCGACGGCCCACCACCGCGCGGCGACAGCGGCATCGAGCTCGTCCGGATGATCGGACAGGAACAGAATGCGTTCGGCGGGCGCGCCGATCGAGCCCGCGATCTTGTCATAGGAGGACGACTCGCGCTTGCCGCCCGCCGTCGACAGATCGAAGTATCCGCTGATCAGCTCGGACAGGCTGCCGCCGCGGGCGAAGGCGAACCAATCCTGTTGGTTGCGCACCGATCCCGAGGAATAGACGTACAGCGCGAGCCCCGCGGCGTGCCAGGCGGCGAGAGCCGGTGGCACGTCCGGGAAGAACTCGCCGTGCAGTGCGCCGCTGCGGAAGCCCTCCGCGCAGATCAGGCCCTGCGCGGTTTTCAGCGGCTCGGCCTTGACGTCGGTGTCGAGCCACTCACGCAAGATCGCGGCGACTTCCTCCGGGCCCGCGTCCGGACGCCCGGCCAGCTCCCTCGTCGCGGCCAGCACGGGCGCGGCGTCCGCGGAGCCGTTCTCGGCCAGCCACTGCGGAAGCCGCTGCCGGGTATAGCCGTACAGGTCCTCGCGCACCGAGGAGGTGGGGCTGGTGGTGCCCTCGATGTCGACGACGACGGCGTCGATCACGGCGCGGTCAGCAGCTTGTCGAGGGTGGGGAAGCCCGTGCTGATCTTGTCGCCGGTGAAGTCGCCGACCCAGCCGTCCTCTTCCTCGAAGAAGCGGATGGCGATGAAATCCGGGCGCTCGCCCATGTCGAACCAGTGCAGCGTGCCCGCGGGCACCGAGAGCAGGTCGCCGCCCTCGCACACCACCGCGAAGACCTCGTCACCCAGACGCAGATAGAAGCAGCCGCGTCCGGCGGCGAAGAAGCGCACCTCGTCCTCGGCGTGCCGGTGCTCGTCGAGGAACTTCCCGCGCGCGCCCGCGGCGATCCGCGGCCACTGCGGGTCGGTGTCGTCGGGGTGGATGCGGGCGATGTCGATGTGCTTGTAGCGCCCGGAGCCGTTCAGCTCTTCGACGTTCGTCGCGTAGTGCGCGAGCAGATCGTCGGAGGACACCGACGCGGCGTTCTCGACCACCGGCCAGCGGCCGAAGGTTACGCCGTGCTTCGCCAGTTCGGTGCCGATCACCTCGTCGTCGCTGGTGCGTACGCGTACGTCGGCCGCGTCGCCGGCGGCCATCACCTGCAAGAGGGTCATGTCAGTCCAATCTCGAGAAATTCGTCGCGCGGGGCGAACGCCGCCGGACTGCCGGTGCGGGACACCAGCTCACACAATGCTTCCAGGCATTCGGCGCGATCGCGCGCCTGGGCGAGATCAGCACCCCAGGAGGTGATTCCGTGACCGGCGATGATCAGGACCGGCAAGGCGTCCGGATGGTCGAGGAGGTAGCGCTCGATGTCCGCGCCGATGCGTGGCACCTCGGGCCAGTTGGGGAAGACCGGGATATCCGCGACGGCCGGATCGCCGCTGCCCAGCCCCTTGATCAGCTCGTAGTCGGTGATCCGCAGCATGCCGAGCGCACCGGGCACCGCGGAGCGGGTGGCCAGCGCCGTGGCGAACGGCGGATGAATGTGTATGACCGCTCGGGCCGGGCGGGTCCGGTAGACCGCGGTGTGGATGGTCGTCTCCGCGGAGGGTTTGCGTCCGTGGTCGGCCACGGGCACGGAGTCCGCCACGCGCACGGCGACCATGTCGCGCTCGGTCAGTTCGCCTTTGGACAAGCCGCTCCCGGTGACGACGGCGGTCGCGCCGGTGCGCACCGAGATGTTGCCCGCCGTCCCCGGCATCCAACCGCGCCGGTAGAGCTCGCGCGCGATGTCCGCGATGGCCGCACCGTGCGCCTGATCGGATGCGGGCTCGGGGGTGGCGCTCGCGATCATGCTGCCGGGTGCCGGATCGCCGCGGTGCACCACGCCGTTCTCCGTGACCACCGCGGTCACCAGTTCCCCCGGGGTCACGTCGAACGCCGGGTTGAAGACCTCGGTCTGCGCGGGAGCGGTTGCGACACCGCCGAATCCGGTTACCTCATGCGCGGCGCGTTCCTCCACGACGATCTCCCGGCCGGTAACCATCGACAGGTCACGGGTCGACTCCGGAGCGACCACCACGAACGGGATGCCGTGGTGGCGAGCGGCCAGCGCGAGAGCGTAGGTGCCGATCTTGTTGGCGACGTCGCCGTTGGCCGTGACCCGGTCGGCGCCGACGAGCACGCAGTCGACCTGCCCGGTCGCCATCGCCCAGGCGGCGGCGGAATCGATGGTGAGCCGGTGCGGGATGCCCGCTTCGGCGAGTTCCCAGGTGGTCAGCCGCGCACCTTGCAGCAGCGGGCGGGTCTCGTCCACCAGCACCTGTTCGATCGCGCCGCGTTCGGACAGCACCCGCAGTGTGCCGATGGCGGTGCCGAACGCGCTGGTGGCCAGCCGCCCGGTGTTGCAGTGGGTGAGCACACGCAGCGGCCGGTCCGCACACAGGCGCTGCACCAGATCGGCGGCGTGGGTGGCGGCGGCCCGGTTGACCCGACCGTCCTCGGCGAGCATGTCGAGCGTCTCGGCGAGCACCGCGCCCGCGCCCTGACCCACCTTCGCCCTGACCCGCCGCACCGCCCAGGCCAGGTTGACCGCGGTCGGCCGCGCGGCGGCGATGCGGTCCGCCTCGGCCTGCACCGCCGCCTCGTCGACCACGCCGGCCACGGTGTGCGCGGCGGTGGCGAGGACGACGCCGAACGCGCCCGCGATGCCGATGGCGGGTGCGCCGCGGATGGCCAGCGCCTTGATCGCGTCGATGACCTCCTCGACGGTGCTCAGCCGCAGTTCACGCACCTCGTGCGGCAGACCGCGCTGGTCGATGGTGACGAGCGCGCCGTCGTCCCAGACCAGAGAACTGTCGTCCATCAGGCGCATCCTTCTCGCGTCGAACCGTGTCGTGCCTGGTCAACGGTATCGGACGGGGGACGGCGCGCCGAAATCGTGTCAGGCGGCCTCGGTGCGCAGCTTCGAGGCGCGTTCGCGGGGGTCGTAGTCCGGGCCGACGCCCTCGATCAGCAGCAGGTCGCCGTCGATGTGATCGGCGCGCAGCGGCAGGATCTGCTGGTAGGCGGGCGAGTGGTACCACTCCCGTGCCTCGGCGATCCCGGGGAACTCGATCAGCACCATGCTGCCGGGCCAACTGCCCTCCACGACTTCGGCCGGGGGCCCGTGGATGACGAAGCGGCCGCCGAACGGGTCCAGGGTGGCCTGGATGCGCTCCAGGTAGTCGAGGATGTCGGGGTGGGGCGTGCGACTGCGGAGGTGGGCGAAGCCATAGGCGGACATGGCCTTGACATCCCTTCGTTCGATCACGCCGTGGATGGCGTCGAATCGACGGTAGATCCGCCGCGCGCGGTGCGGCAATTACCTCCGGGGTAAGCGACAGGTCTCGAACGACCGCAACCGCCGGCCCGGGAGGAGTTGGGGCCGGCGGCGCGGGTGGCGCAGATCAACTAGCGGCGGCGGTCCTGCTCGCCGCGCCGGTCGGGCATCTCGTTCTTGGTGCCCCGACGGCCTTCCATGTCCGCGCCCTCGCGCATGTCCTGCTCTTGGCGCTGTTGCTGTTGCTGCTGCTGCCTCGGCATCTGCTTCGGCATTTTCTTAGGCGTTTTCTTCGACTTTTCAGTCATCTCCACACGGTCCTTTCCGGGGGATTGATATTCGCCTAACGAACACACGATAGCGAGCGGGTATGGCGTCCGGAAGAGAAAATGAGAAATAAGGCCAGTAGCGGCTGATTCCTGATGTTTTCGCAGGTGAGAGCACCTTGAACGTGGATTTCAATAACGAATTCGGTTGGGGTGCGCCTCGGGTTGACATTCTTCTGGCCGGTACGTCGGAGCAAGGGCGCGAACCAGAACGGTAGGTGGCGCGCGCATGTTTTCGTTCCGTGGCATCGCGTGCAATCCGCGAGTCTGGTCGGCGATATCGCGGTGAATTCAATTCCGCTGTCGCGAAGAAGTGCGCGCGCATTCGATCGTCGGTCGATGTTGCCGCGAACTCCCCTGCGAGACAACGGATCCGGTTCTATGTCGGGTCGGATGTCGGCGCGCTCTCGGACTTCTGCGCGTACTCGGTCTCTCGAAAAGGCCGCGCTGCAAGTACTTCCGCGCCCCAGGAGACCGCGACGATCCCGAGTGGCAAGCGTCGGCTCAACGGCGCAGCGGCAGGAATTCGACGATCGCGCCGTCTCCGGCGTCGGGCGGGACGACCACCAGACCGTCGCGGTCGACGAGCCCGCCGAGGTGTGCCGTGCGGATGGTCGGGTCACCGATCCAGCCGCCTTCCTCGGCGGCGCGGGCCGGAACGATGCGGGGCGCCGGTCCGGTGATCCCGGCGGCGTTGTGCAGCGGTCCGCGCAGTGTGCGGGCGGGAGTGGCGCCGGTGCGGCCCTCGACGATCGCGGGCGCGAGCGCCATGAGCGTCGCGACGGCGGCGAACGGGTTGCCGGGCAGACCGAGCACCGTGGTGCCGGAGGCGAGCTGGGCGACAACGGTGGAACCACCCGGCCGCAGCCGCAGCCGCGGCACCACGATCTCGGCTCCGGCGCGGGCGAGGGCGGCGCGGAGCTGATCCGCGGCCCCGCCGCCGGTCGCGCCGACGATCACCAGCAGGTCGCACTCCGGCGCGACGGTCATGACCTCGTCGAAGCCGTGCGGAGTGTCACGCAGATGCACCCGATCGGTGACGCGAATACCGTTCCAAGACAACAGATCGGGCAGGATCGGGCCGATCGAGTCGCGGGTCTGCCCCGTCTGCAGCGGCCCCTCGCTGCGGATCTCGTCCCCGGTCATCACGATGTGCGCGCGGACCGGCCCGCGCACCGGCCCCACGGTGACTTCGACGCTCGCGGCCGCGGAGACCAACGCCGCGGTGACCGGAGTGCCCTCCGGCGCGACCGGATCACCGGCCGCACGGTCCTCGCCGCGGCGGCGGATGTCGTCGCGAAGCGGCGTGTCCGGCACGCGGTACAGCGTTTCGTCGGCGATGTGCACGAACTCGTCGCGCAGCACACCCGTGGTGCCGTCCGGGACGTGCGCGCCCGTGGCGATCCGCACCGCCTCGCCCGGTAGCAGTCCCACCGGTCGCCGCCCGCCCGCGAAGCCGATATCGCGGCGCAGGCGCCACGGTCCATCGCCCGCCACCGCGTAGCCGTCCATCGCGGAGACGTCGAAGCGGGGCAGCGGCCCGGCGGCAGTCAGGGGGGCCGCGAGCGCTGCCCCGAGTACCGAATGCAGGTCGGCTTCGTATGTGGTGAGCCGGGGCAGGCTGCCGCGCAGGAGGTTTCGTGCCTCGTCGAGGTCGAGCGGCGGTTGTTGCCGTGGCGCGTCGACCGCCGCTCTGGCCTGCTGTACCTGCTCGTCGGTGTCGCAGTCGCCGACCCCGGAGAGCGGGATGATCGCGGCGGCGGCGGGCACCAGCGCTTTCATCGGCTGGTTGATCAGCGCGTCGAGCCCGTCCAGCGCGGCGGCCAGCGCGGAGCGCCGCCACACCCCGATCAGATACTGTGGCCGCCCCGATTCATCGGCCGCGAACACAGCGTCCGCGCCGGATTCGTTGGCGTGCCGGATGAGCTCGGCGATCGCCCACTGAGACAGGAACGGCAGGTCGGCGGCCAGCACCACCACCAGCGGGGCGGCGGAGCCGAGGGCGCGCAGCCCCGTGTCGATCGCCGCCACCGGACCCGACCCGGGCGGCACCTCGCGAACCTGGATGATCTCCGCCGCCAGCTCGGGTCGATGCGGTCCGACCACCACCGTGTGCGCGCACGTGGCGACGGCGGTGAGCGCCACCTCGAGCATGGAACGGCCGCCGATGACGATGGCCGGTTTATCCACTCCGCCCATCCGGCTGGCCCGGCCGCCCGCGAGCACGATCGCGTCGGCGGCGGTCACACGCCACGACCTCGAGCTAGGTACACCATGGCGGCCATGCTAATTCGTCACCGCCGGGAAGCCCGGGAGCGGACGGCCCGGATCAGGCGTTCGACCAAAAGCGGGCCGGTGGCAGCAGCCGGAACTCGTTGAGTTCCGGGTCGGCGAGCACGAGGTCGGTGCCCCGATCGGGCACCGGGGCGCCGCGGTCGATCGTCGTGGCGCCCGCCGCGTGCAGCCTGGCCACCTCGGCGGCGCGGTCGTCGGCCGGAAAAGAGGTGAGATCCAGGCGCAGCCTGGTCCGGCCGGACCCCGCGTCGGGGGTGCGTACGAACTCCAGCCAGGAGCCGAGTCCGGTCGGTGAACGCAGCCCGGTCAGCCGTTCGCCGCGATGCGTGGACGGCCAGCCGGTGGCGGCCGACCAGAACTCGGCCAGGCGCCACGGGTCGCGCGTGTCGACCACGATCGCGGCGACGGATCCGGTGTCCACGTACTCCTCCCTCGGTTCGAGCACGCAGAACTCGTTGCCCTCCGGGTCGGCGAGTACGGTCCATGGCACCGCGCCTTGCCCGATGTCGACCGATCGAGCGCCCAATGCCAGCGCCCGGTCCACCTGGGTGCGCTGGTGGTCCAACGAGCGGGTGGCCAGATCGAGATGCAGGCGGTTCTTGCCGACCTTGGCCCGCATCGCCGGTAGGAAGGTGAGCGCCAGTTCGCCGCCGTCGGCGTCGGGGGCCGCGACGTTCACTTCCTCGGGGCGGTCGAGGGTCACGCTCCAGCCGAGCAATTCGGCCCAGAAATCCGCGACCGGACGCGGCCGGTCGGCATCGAACGCGACGCATGCCAGGCGGGTGGGCATGGATCAACGGTACTGTCCGCCATTCCGGCACGGAGGCATTTCGGACAGCGGTGCTCAGTCGTAAGACGGATCGGGCAACGGGAAGCGCGCGGCGCGCAGGTCGACGCGCCCGTCGTGCACCGGCACGCCCTCCTCGGCAAGCATGCGGAGCTGACGATGGGCGAGGTGGGCGGCGGGCCTGCCACTCGCCCCGAGCACGCGATGCCAGGGCAGATCGGCCGAATCGGTGCGCATGATCCAGCCCACCGTGCGCGGCGTGGACAGACCGGCGGCCGCGGCGATGTCGCCGTAGGTGACGACCCGGCCGGGCGGAATCGCCGCGACCAGCGCGCGCACCTGCTCGATCTGGGCGTCGGTGGTCGGCATCGGCTCAGAGCACCGAGCGCACGAGCTCGCCGGTCTGGACCGGATACGCCTGGGCCACCATGTGATCGCAGTTCCATTCGAGCACGGTCAGGCGGGCGCCCATGTGCTCGGTGAGCGCCGCGCGGAACTCCGGCGTGACGAACGGCGGGTGCACCTTCATCGCCTGCACCAGCACGGTGGGCAGATCGGCGGGCGGCAGCACCCAGTGGCGGGCCAGCTGGCCCCAGTAGGAGTTGACGGCGGGCAGGCTCATCCGCCAGCCGAAGCGCCCGTCCGCGGTGGGCATCAGGTGTTCGTCGAGTTCGGCTTCGAGCAACCGTGGCTCGACGTCGCCCCAGCCGGTATCCAGTTTGTCCTGGCGCGCGTGTTCGACGCTGTCGTAGTCGGCCGAGACCAGGGTGGACAGCGCGATCTCGTTGAGCCATTCCGGTTCCAGTGCGATGGCCGGATCGAGCAGCACCAGCTTGCGCACCAGTTCGGGATGCCGATGCGCCAGGTGCAGCGCACACGCGCCGCCGAAGGAGTGCGCGACCACCACCACCGGGCCGTCCGCCTCCGCGGTGACCAACCCGACCAGGTCTTCGACGATGGTCTCGAAGTTCCACGGCGGCAGTGAGGTCGAGCGACCGTGTCCGCGCAGGTCGGGCGCGAGCACGCGGACATCGGGCAGATGCCGGGTGGCCAGGTCTTCCCAGCGTTTGCCGTGGCCGGTCACGCCGTGCAAGGCGAGCACCACCGGTCCCGTCGTCGGACCGAACCGATGGACATTCAAAACAGACACCGGTCCATTTTGACCTGCGCCGTAATCGTGCGCAGCGCCGGTCGGACGGAGGCGTGTACCGGCGTGTCGGTCGTGTCTGTTGCAATAGCCCGCGTGGTGCGATCGGATGGCGCGGTGCGACTGGTTCGCCGGACTGTGGTGGCGCCCCGGCCGCGAGACTGGGGCGCCGACGTTCGCGCGCTGCTGGACGCCGCGGCCGAGGGCGCTCTCGCGCGGCCGGGATGGCAGCCCTGGCAGGTGCTCGGCGGACCGGGCACGGGCAAGACCGCCCTGCTGGTCGACATCGCCGCCGGGCGCATCGCCGCCGGAGCCGATCCCGGATCGGTCCTGGTGCTGACCCATTCGAAACAAGCGGCAAGCGCCGCACGCGACGCCATCACCACGCGGCTGAGCGGATCCGATCTCGGTGCGGAGGGCGGTGTGCCCGGCGCCACACGAGAACCCTTGGTGCGCACTCTGCACTCGTACGCCTTCTCCGTGCTGCGCAGGCACGCGCTGGCGCACGGCAATCCGCCGCCGCGTCTGCTGACCGGCGCCGAACAGGACGCGGTGCTGCGCGAGATGCTGCGCGGTGATCTGGCCGACATGGCCGAGGGCGCGCGCGGATTGTGGCCGGAGCGACTGCGGCCCGCGCTCGCGCTGGGCGGGTTCGCCGAGCAATTGCGCGATCTCATGCTCCGGGCTACCGAACGCGGCATCGGGCCGGAAGACCTGGTACGGCTCGGCCGCGAGCACGCCAAGCCGGAATGGGTGGCGGCGGGCAGGTTCGCCATCCGCTACGAGCAGACGATGCTGTTGCGCTGGTCGGTCGGCGTCGAGGCGCCGGAGGCCACCGCGCCCGCGCTGGATGCCGCCGAACTGGTGGGCGCGGCGCTGGACGCGCTGGCCGCCGACCCGAATCTGCTTGCCGCCGAACGCGCCAGGATCGGATACCTGCTGGTCGACGACGCACAGCATCTGGACCCCCAGGCGGCCGTCCTGGTCAGGGCGATCGGGCACAGCGCGCGGACCACGGTGATCGCGGGCGATCCCGATCAGGCCGTTTTCGCCTTCCGCGGCGCGGACGCGCGGTTCGTCGCCGAGCTCGACGTGCCGTCCGAGCGGCGCATCGTACTGCGCGACAGCCATCGCTGCGGCGGTCAGGTCGAGCTGGCGGTCGCGCGGATCGCCGCACGTCTGCCCGGCAGTGCGCCGCAGCGCATTCCCGTGCCGGAAAGCGCGGGACCACGGGAGGACGGCACGGAGGTGCGGGTCCGGGTGCTGGCCACACCCGCGAAGGAGGCCGCGCTCATCGCCGACCACCTGCGCCGGGCGCACCTCACCGGCGGGGTGCCGTGGTCGCGGATGGCGGTGATCGTCCGTTCGGTGCCGCTGTCGCTGGCGCCGCTGCGCCGTGCTCTGCTCGCCGCGGGCGTGCCCGTGCAGCAGCCCGCACTGGATACACCGCTGGCGCGCAGGCGCGGCGCGGCCTGGATGCTGCTGTCGCTGCGCGCGGTGCTGGCGGGTGAGGCGGCGGAGCGCGGCGCGGAACCCGCGTTCGATCCGGAGGACGCCCTCGACCTGCTGTCCGGCCCGCTCGGCGGCGCCGACCAGATCGCCTTGCGCAGGCTGCGGCGCGGCATCCGGCGCGCGGTGCTGGATTCCGTGCGCGCCGGTGCCGAAACGCCGGACACCGACGACGATCCGCCACCCGACCGCGGCACGGACATCGACCGACCCTCCGCACAGGTGCTGCGCGACCTGCTGATCGGGACCGGCGATCCGGCGATCCTCCACCGGCTCACCGATGTCGAGGCCGCGCCGCTGCGCCGGGTGCTGGACGCGCTGCGCCGGGCACGCAAGGCGCGCGGGCGCGGTGCGAGCCTGGAGGACGTGCTGTGGGCACTGTGGACCGGTTCCCGGCTGGAGCGGCGCTGGGTGGCCCAGTCCGAGCGCGGCGGCGCGGTCGGCATGCAAGCAGATCGCGATCTGGACGCCGCGGTCGGGTTGTTCGACGCGGCTGCCGCCTACGTCGACCGGTTGCCGCGCGCGAGCATCGAGGGGTTCGTGGAATACCTGTCCCAGCAGGAGATTCCGCAGGACGCCGCGCCGCGCACGACGCCGGGCGAGGCGGTGGCGCTGCTGAGCGCGCACGCCGCCGTCGGACGGGAATGGGACGTGGTCGCCGTCGCCGCCGTCCAGGAGGGGATCTGGCCGAACCCGCGCGCCCGCGGCACCTTGTTGCACACCGAGGATCTGGTGGATCTCACCGCCGGGGTGTCCGATGCGGGGGAGCGGGTGAGCCGCGCGGCGCCGATCCTCGCCGAGGAGCGCAGGCTGCTGCTCGTCGCGTGCAGCCGGGCCCGGCGCTCACTGCTGGTCACCGCCGTGGAGTCGGTCGCGGGCGAACGCGATCTGGTGCCCTCGCGCTTCCTCGCCGAACTGCTCGGGCACGACGACGACGGCGAGCCCGGTGCGCTGCCGGTGGTCGATCCCGGCCGTGCCCTGGTGATGCACTCGCTGGTCGCCGAATTGCGCGGCGTGGTGTGCGATTCCGACGCCGACCCGGAGCGCAGGCGCCGCGCCGCGCATCAGCTCGCGCGACTGGCGGACGCCGGCGTGCGGGGCACCCACCCCGACGACTGGTACGGCACCGCCGAGCTCAGCTCGCGGCGGCCGCTGTGGACCGAGGACGACGGCGCGGTGGCGCTGTCGCCCTCCACCGTCGAATTGCTGCGCACCTGTCCGCTGCGCTGGGCGCTGGAACGCCACGGCGGCACCGACGGCGACAATCCGCATGCCGTCAAGGGCAATCTGGTGCACACGCTGGTGCAGGCGCTCGCGGGCAAGGTCCCCGCGGACCAGGTACGCGAGGCGCTGGATCGCGCCTGGCGGGCGGTGGATCCCGGGACCGGCTGGCATTCCCGGCAAGAGCTGCGCCGCACCGAGGCGATGCTGGAGACCTTCTCGGCCTGGGTCCGCACCACTCGCGGCGAACTCACCCAGGCCGGTGTCGAGGTGCCGGTGGATTGCGTGCTGCCCGCGCGCACGGAAGACGAACGCGCCGTACGCATCCGGGGCCGGGTCGACCGGCTGGAGCGCGACGCGCAAGGCCGCTTCGTGATCGTCGACGTGAAGACCGGCAAGACCCCGGTCACCAAACAGGCCGCCGTCGATCACGCGCAGCTGGCGACCTATCAGGTGGCGGCCGCGACGGGCGCTCTCGACGCACCGGCGGAATCCGGCTCCGCCGATGCGGACACCGGGACCGGCCAGGCCGGCGAACCCGGTGGGGCCCGGTTGGTGTACGTCGCGAAGCCGAGCAAGGCGGAGGGCGCTACCCAGCGCATGCAGCCCCCGCTGGACGCCGAGGCGCTCGGGCACTGGCGCGATACGATCCACCAGGCCGCGGCGTCCACGCAGGGCCCCGCCTATCTCGCCATGCGCAACGACGGATGCCGCCACTGCGCGGTGGCGGGCAGCTGCCCCGTGCAGGACAGCGGGAGGCAGGTGACCGACGAGTGAGCGCGCCCTCGGCCTCGCCGCGGCCGGTCGCCGGGGCGTCGCCGTGACCGGCCGGGTGACGCCGCATCAGCTGGCCCAGGCGCTGGGCCTGCCACCACCGACCGACGAACAGGCTGCCGTGATCGCGGCGCCGCCGGGCCCGACCCTGGTGGTCGCGGGCGCGGGCGCGGGCAAAACCGAGACGATGGCCGCCCGCGTGGTGTGGATGGTCGCGAACGGGCTCGTCCTGCCCGACGAAGTGCTCGGGCTGACCTTCACGCGCAAAGCAGCCCAGCAACTGACCGCCCGCATCCGGACCCGGTTGGCCCGGTTGGCCGGCGCGCCGCTGCTGCGTGAACTCGACCCGAGCGGACGGCTGCGCGCTCAACTGACCGGCGCGGAACCGGAGATCAGCACCTACCACTCGTACGCGGGCAGGTTGCTCACCGAACACGGCCTGCTGCTTCCGGTGGAACCCTCGGCGACCCTGCTCACCCAGACCCAGCTCTGGCAGCTCGCCCACCAAGTGGTCCGTACCTGGGACGGCGACCTGGAGACCGAGCGCACCCCGGTGTCGGTCACCGAGGCGGTGCTCGCGCTGTCCGGGCAGCTCGCGGAGCATCTGGTCGAGCCGGAGGAACTGGCCGAGGCGCACACCGAACTGGCGAAGCTGGTGCACACGCTGCCCGCGGGTCCGCGTCAGCGCGGCGGGCCCAGCCAAACGCTGCTCAACATCGTGCAAGCGCAGCAGGAGCGGGTGGCGCTGCTGCCGCTGGTGCAGCAGCTCGCGCAGGCGTTGCGCCGCCGGGGCGCACTCGATTTCGGCGCGCAGATGTCCCTGGCCGCGCGATTGGCCGCCGAGCACCCCGAGGTCGCCGCCGCCGAACGCGCTCGGTTCCGGCTGGTGCTGCTCGACGAATACCAGGACACCGGCCACGCCCAGCGCGTCCTGCTCGCCGCCCTGTTCGGCGGTGCGCCGGCGGACGCGCCGGACCTGGCGACGACGCACGGTGTCGGGGCGCACGACATCTCCCGGGTGGGGGAGCCGGAAGCGCTGGCCGGAAGCGTCTTCGCGGGAGATTCGCACGGTATCGTCGGGGAGCCGGAAGCGCTGGCCGGAAGCGTCTTCGCGGGAGATTCGCACGGTATCGTCGGGGAGCCGGAAGCGCTGGCCGGAAGCGTCTTCGCGGGCG
>NZ_JBHVDM010000031.1:63965-74888 GCF_042802775.1 Nocardia sp. NPDC057455
AGATTCGCACGGTATCGTCGGGGAGCCGGAAGCGCCGGCCGGAAGCGTCTTCGCGGGCGAGCCGCACGGCATCGTCGGGGAGCCGGACGCACCGTCGGCAAGCGTCTTCGCGCGCGAGCCGCACGACATCGTCCACCGCGCGGAGACGCCGACCTCGAGCACTCCCGAACGCGCCGGTGCGCACGAGCCGCATAACGATGCGTCCACCCGCGACCTGTGGGCGTCGCCCCACCGCGCTCTCGATCCGGCCGACGACCGGCTTGCGCAGGGCGGCGGTGCACCGCAGTCCGGCGAGGCCGAGCGTGTTCCGGATCGATTGCCGGACAACGGGTTCTCGCCGACTGCCGCGGCCCGGCCCGGCGACTCCGCGCAGGGCATGCCGCGCGTCGACGCGATGAGTGCAGGGAAACCGCGGTTCGCGGGTGCGCACGACCCGCACGCCGCGCCTGGGCGCCGGGACCAGCGTTCGCGACCGCACGACGCGCAGCGCCTCGCCGTGACCGCGGTGGGCGATCCGATGCAGTCGATCTACGGTTGGCGTGGCGCGTCGGCGGCGAATCTGCCCCGGTTCGCCACCGATTTCCCCAGTGCGCCGGGTGTGCCCGCCCCCACGCTGGCGTTGCTGACCAGCTGGCGTAATCCACCGGAAGCGCTGGCGCTGGCCAATCTGGTGGCGGAACCGTTGCGGCGCAAGGCGATCGAGGGCGGCGGAGTCACTGTCGACGCGTTGCGCGCCAAACCCGACGCCGGGCCGGGCGTGGTGGCGCTGGCGTTGACCGACACCGTCGCCGCCGAACGTGACTGGATGGCCGAGCGGATCGCGGCGGAGTGGGCCGCCCGGCACGCGGCGCAGCAGCAGCCGCCCACGTCGGCGGTACTGGTGCGGCGCAACGCCGATGCCGCGCCGCTCGCGGAAGCGCTTCGCGCGCAAGGACTCCCGGTGGAAATCGTCGGCCTCGGCGGCTTGCTCGCCACGCCGGAGGTCGCCGACATCGTCGCCACCTTGCGGTTGATCGCCGAACCGGGCTCGGGCAGCGCCGCCATGCGCGTGCTGACCGGCGCGCGCTGGCGCATCGGCGTCGCCGATATCGCCGCGCTCAACCGCCGCGCCGGAAACCTGTCCATCCGGCGTCCCGGCTCACGAAGCCCGGCCGAGATCGCCGACGGCGCCGCACTGGACGAGGCATTGCGCGAAGTGGCGCCGGAACCCACCGAACAGGCCGGGCTGGCCGACGCGATCGCCGACCCAGGCCCGCCGGAGCAGTACTCGTCCGCCGGGTTCGCTCGTATCGAGGCACTGGGCCGGGAACTCGCCGCGTTGCGCGAACGCAGCGGTCAGCCGTTGGCGGAATTGGTCGCCGACGTCGAGCGCACCATCGGCGTCGGTGTGGAGACCCAGACACGACGAGCCATGGCAGGTACCGGTGCCGGACGCGAACATCTGGACGCGTTCGCCGAAGTGGTCGCCGGGTACGCCGCGGACACCGGCGCCTCGCTCGGCGGGCTGCTCGCGTTCCTCGCCGCCGCGGAGGAGGTCGAGAACGGACTGGAGCCGGGCGAGGTCGAAGTAGCCAAGGACCGGGTGCAGGTGCTGACCGTGCACGCGGCGAAGGGCCTGGAATGGGAGATCGTGGCGGTCCCGCACGTGGTGGAGGGCGTGTTCCCGTCCAAAGTCGGTTCCGGTACGTGGTTGGGCGCGCTGGCGGAGCTGCCGACGTCACTGCGGGGTGACCGTCAGCAGGACGACGCGGCCGAGGGCGTGCCCGTGCTCGATCTCACCGACCTGTACGACCGTGCGGACCTCGACCGCGCCATCAAAGCGCACAAGCAGGCGCTGGAGCGCCGCCGGATCGATGAGGAACGCCGCCTGTTCTATGTCGCGCTCACCAGAACCGAACGCGTACTGCTTGTTTCGGCCCACCACTGGGCGGAGACCGGCAGTTCCCCGAAAGGCCCCTCGGATTTCCTGCTCGAGCTGAAGCACGCGCACCGGGAACCGGGAAGCCCGGCCTACGACCTCTTGACGATCGACCGCTGGGACGACCCGCCCGCGGCCGACGCCGTCAACCCGTTCACCGACAACCCGGCGACCGCCGAGTGGCCACGCGACCCGCTCAGCACCCGCCGCGACCCCATCGAACAGGGCGCCGCGCTGGTTCGCGCCGCTCTGGCCGACCTGCGCGCCCGGCCCGCCGAGCACCGTGGCCCGGTCGCGCCCGATACCGGTACGGGGCGCGGTGCCGGTTCCGGTCGAGCCGATCCGCGTGCCCGTCCTGCCGATGCCGAGCGTCGTGGCCCCGATGCGTCCGGCACCTTCGCTCGCAGCGTCGGCTACGACCGTTCCGAGGTTGCTCCGCCGCCGGATGACGAGCCCGATTTCGCGGACGAACCGTTCTACTACCCACCCGACGACGCGTACCCTCCGGACGAGTTCGCGGATGATTTCGAAATCATCGCAAGCGAATACGCCGACCCCTACGCAGATATCGAACCGTATTTCGGCACGGCGCCGGACCCGGTGGAGGAGTACCTGTCCGCCGGCGAACCGGCGTTCGCCGCGACCGGTTTCGCTCCGCCCCCGCCGGAGGACCCGTACCGGCCCGAGCACGCCCAGCCCGCGCCGGACCCGGACGATCCCGAAGGCTGGGCCGCCGACGTCGACGCCCTGCTGGCCGAACACCAGGCGGCCGAGGTCGCCGCCGAGGAGGTCGAGCTACCCGGCCAGATCGCGGCGACCGCCTTGGTCGAGCTGCGCGCCGACCCGGCGAGACTCGCCGCCCGCCTGCGTCGCCCGTTGCCCTACCCGCCGAATCCGCTGGCGCGTCGCGGTACCGCCTTCCACGCCTGGGTGCAACGGTGGTTCGGCTCTACCCGCCTGCTCGGTCTGGACGAACTGCCCGGTGCGGCCGACAGCGGCGCGGCCGATGCGGGCCTGGACGCCGAGCTGACCGCGATGCAGGAGGCGTTCATGAACTCGCGGTGGGCCGATCGCAGTCCGATCGAGGTGGAGATTCCGTTCGAGACCTCGATCGCGGGCACCGTGATCCGCGGCCGGATGGACGCGGTGTTCGCCGAACCGGGCGGGCGCTGGACCGTGGTCGACTGGAAGACCGGCGCCGAGCCCAGCGCCGCCGAGGAACCGGCGGTCGCCATGCAGCTGGCTGTCTATCGCCTGGCCTGGGCGCGACTCATGGCCGCGCGGGAGGGACGGCCCGAGCACGAGATGCTGGACCGGGTCGGCGCCGCGTTCCACTACGTACGCACCGGTCGTACCATCGCGCCGGTGAACCTGGCCGGTCCGGAGGAACTGGCCGAGTTGATCAGGAACGCCGCGCCCGCCGGCTCACCACCAGCGCCTGAGCGATGAGCGGAATCTGCAACGGCAGCCGCAGCGCCGAGCCGATCTTGATCAGCCGCGACGCCTTCTCGCTGGCCAGCATGTCCGCGGTGAACTGCACGTTGGCCGGGAGCACCGCGATGAACAGCAGCGCCGCCACGCGTCCGCCGAAGCTGCGGGTGCGCGGGATCGCGAGCGCGGCGGCGACGCCGATCTCGGCCACACCGGAAGCGTAGGTGTAGTCGCGAGCGCGGCCGGGCAGGAAGCGCGGCACGATCGAATCGAAAGGATTCGGCCAGACGAAATGCAGTACCCCGGCGCCGAACAGCAGGGCGGCCAGAGCCAGCGCAGGCCGTCGCCCGCCGTCGGACACGGATGTCAGCGTGTTTTCAGCCATGAGGAACCTTTGCATCTACGCTGCCGAGCGCCGAGCCCGGGGCGCTTCGAGGCGAACCCCGATGGCCCCTCCTCGAACGGCGCGCCACGACCCACCCGCGAGCCACAAAGGGGCCGCGAACACCCAGCGCCGCAGGCGCTGGAAAAACAAACACAGTAGGCTCCCCGCTGTGCCGGAGGGACGAGGAGTACCGGGGATGACCGACACTGGCGACGAGATGACGGATGTGTCCGGTGTTCGGTGAGCGAGCGCGCGGACTGTCCGGCCGCCCCGATTTCGCCTTGGTCGGTGTGCTGCGCATCCCGGAAGTGCAGACCAGTCCGTGGATTTCGCTGACCAGACGGGTGCTGTTCGCGACCGCGCTGCTCTTCCTGGCCGCGCTGGTGGTGTATATCGGGCGCGACGGCTACCACGACAACTCGGCCAACGAACTGTCGTTCCTGGACGCGTTCTACTACGCGACGGTGTCGCTGTCGACCACCGGATACGGCGACATCCATCCGGTGACGCCCGAGGCGCGGCTGGCGAACATCATCATCATCACCCCGCTGCGCATCCTGTTCCTGATCGTCCTGGTCGGGACCACGCTCAGCGTGCTGACCGAACGGTCTCGGCAGGCTTTCAAGATTCAGCGATGGAGGCACACCGTGCGCAATCACACCGTGGTCGTCGGATACGGCACGAAGGGGCGGACCGCGATCGACGCCATGCTCGGCGACGGGGTGCAGCCCGCCGACATCGTCGTGGTCGACACCGACGTGGTCGCTTTGGAGGCGGCCGCGAACGCCGGGCTGGTCACGGTGCACGGCTCGGCCACCCAGTCCGACGTGCTGCGGCTGGCCGGTGCGCAGAACGCGGAGTCGGTGGTCGTCGCCACCAATCGGGACGACACCGCCGTGCTGGTCACCTTGACCGCCCGGGAGCTGAACAAGGCCGCCAAGATCGTGGTGTCGATCCGGGAGGCGGAGAACACCCATCTGGTGCGGCAGTCCGGCGCGAACTCGGTGGTGGTGTCCTCGGAGACCGCGGGCCGGTTGCTCGGCATCGCGACGACCACGCCCACGGTCGTGGAGATGATGGAAGACCTGCTCACCCCGGAGGAGGGCTTCGCCGTCGCCGAACGCGAGGTGGAGCCGTCCGAGATCGGCGGGTCGCCACGGCATCTCAGCGATATCGTCCTCGGCGTGGTGCGCAACGGGGTGCTCAACCGGGTCGGTGAGCCGGAAGTCGACGCGGTCGAGGCGGGCGACAAACTGCTGTACATCCGCCGGGCAGGCAAGTGACCCCCGGCGATGACCGGGCGGTAGCTCGGGCGCGATAGTCTCGAACCGTGCCGGCATTTCAGCTCAATGGTGTTCCGTTGCTGTCCCGTACCGTCATCGACCGGGCCGAGGAAATTCGAGGTGATGCCCAGGCCCTGAAGGAGGGCTGGGCCAACGCCAAACTCTTGCGGGTCAACCGTCGCGGGCAGGTGCGCTTCGAGGGGAACGTCCTGGTCCTGGACGCGGCCCTGGAGTTGTCCGCCGAGCCGAGTCCCGCCGCGGTGTTCCTGGGCGTCGAGGACGGCATCCATCTGTGGGCCGTGCGCGATCCCGAGCTGGCGGGCACGCTGACCGATCTGCGCGCGCTGGCCGGCGGCACCGTCGACGACCGCACCGCCGGACTGCTCTCCACCGCCATCGCGCTGCTGAACTGGCACGACAAGGCCGGGTTCCACGGCGCGGACGGCACGGCGACCATTGCGTCGAAGGCGGGATGGTCGCGCGTCACCGAGAGCGGTTACGAGGAGTTCCCGCGCATCGATCCGGCGGTGATCTGCCTGATTCACGACGGCGGCGACCGGGTGCTGCTCGCGCGCCAGCACAGCTGGCCGACATCGCTGTTCTCGCTGCTGGCCGGGTTCGTCGAGGCGGGTGAGTCGCTGGAACGCTGCGTGGAGCGCGAGATGCGTGAGGAAGTCGGTCTCGACGTGCGCGAGATCAGCTACCTGGGCAGCCAGCCGTGGCCGTTCCCGCGCTCGCTGATGCTCGGCTTCGCCGCGGTCGCCGATCCAGGACAGCCGCTGGTCTTCTCCGACGGCGAGATCGCCGAAGCCGACTGGTTCACCCGCGCGCAGGTGCGGGAAGCCCTGGCGGTGGGCGACTGGTCGAAGCGGGACGAGGGTGCCCGGTTACTGCTGCCCGGCTCCATCTCGATCGCGCGCACCATCATCGAATCCTGGGCCGCGATCGACTGACGCACCCGCGCGCGGGCCGATGCGACCCGCGCGCGGCCGATCAGGACAGTCCGGCGAGCACCTGCTTGACGGCGGCCAGCGACGGATTCGTCGCGGTCGAGCCGTCTGCGAATTTCACGGTGGGCACCACGTGGTTGCCCCCGTTCACGCTGCCGACGAACTCGGCCGAAGCGGGATCTTGCTCGATGTCGATCTCGACGTAGGTGATGCCAGCCTCGTCCAGCTGCTTCTTGAGCCTGCGGCAGTAGCCGCACCAGGTGGTCGAGTACATCGTCAGGGTGGCGTTCGCGTCAGTCACGGACACTGCAACGTCGGACGGTCGCTCACTGTTCCAACTCGAACTTCTCCTCGTCTTGCACTCCTTTTAGTATGCGCGCATACTAAAAGTCGCTGATCGCCCCCGCGTAGGCCTGCTCCAGTGCACCGCCTTCTTCGCCCGCTGGGCGGACATGGCCACCTGGCCGGGGAGAGCTGCCATGGTGGGCGAGCGTCAGCCGGAAGTACTCACAGAGATCCACACGAACGGAGGAGCGCCGACGTGAGAGTCCAGTTACCAGAAAATGGCGTCGACGGCGGCCCGGTCACGGGGTCGCGTACTCGATATTGGCTGGCGGTCGTGTCCCGGGAGCACGTCCGGCGCGGTGTCGAAATCGGAATAGCGCAGGCCGACCACGGCAAGCGCGCGGCCGTGGAGCGTATGCGGCCGGGCGACGGGCTGGTCTACTACTCGCCGCGCGAGGGAATGCGCGCCGGAGCGCCGGTGCGTTCGTTCACCGCGATCGGCACCGTCGACGACCGTCCGGCCTGGCAGGCCGACCCCGAGGACAGCGGCTGCTTCCGGCCGTGGCGCCGTTCGGTCAGCTACCGTGCCGGGGCGCGGGAGACCCCGATAGAGGAGTTGCGTGCCGATCTGGAATTCACCGGCGTGCCCAACTGGGGGATGGTCCTGCGTCGCGGCCTGATAGAACTCAGCCCGCACGACTACGCGCTGATCGCGCGGGCGATGACCGACGAGTGAGGGAGGCCGATGCAGGAGGCGGGGGACGGGAGGCTGCGCTCCGGATTCCACACGGCCGAGGAAAGCCCCGGCCTGTTGCTGTGGCAGGTGACCAATCGCTGGCAGGCGGCGCAGCGCGCGGCGCTCGCTCCGTTCGACCTGACCCACGTGCAGTTCGTGTTGCTCGCCGCGCTGACCTACCTCGCCGCGGGTCGCTCCGATCCGGTGCGTCAGCGTGACCTGGCCGAATACGCCGCCACCGACCCGATGATGACCTCTCAGGTGCTGCGCACGCTGGCACAGAAGGGTCTGCTGGAGCGCCGCGAGCACCCGAGCGATCGCCGGGCGAAGGCCCTGGTCGCCACCGAAGCCGGTGTGGCGCTGGTCAACCGGGCCATCGTCGCGGTCGAGGCGTGCGACGAGGAGTACTTCGCCCCGCTCGGCGCATCGGGCGGCGCCTTCCTCCGGTCCTTACAACTACTGCGCGACCGCTGATCGGTTGCTCGGCTGCCCATCTGCTCGGCGCTCGCCTGCGAGCCGGAGTCGTGGCGTACCACGCCTGTGAGCAAGCCGGGACCCGAGACCTTCCGCGCAGGAGAGCGGAATCGTCGGTGCGGTTGTCCGCGGTCACTTCGGTGCAGGCTCGGGGGACGCCCGCACGGTGGGTGTCGGTGGGCGCTGTCATGATGGACCGCGTGCCCGCTCTCGACCTCGCAGACCTCGATCCCGAGCAGGCAGCCGCCGTGCGTGCGCCGCGCGGTCCGGTCTGCGTGCTCGCGGGGGCGGGGACCGGCAAGACCAGGACCATCACCTATCGCATCGCGCATCTGATCGCGCAGGGGCACGTCAAGGCCGATCAGGTGCTGGCGGTGACCTTCACCGCACGGGCGGCGGGGGAGTTGCGCACCCGGCTGCGCGCACTCGGCCTCGGCGGCGAAGCGGCCCAGGTGCAGGCGCGGACGTTCCACGCGGCGGCGTTGCGGCAGCTGAAATATTTCTGGCCGCAGATCGTCGGTGATGTGGCGTGGCGGCTGATCGATGCCAAGTTCCCGATCGTCGCGCAGGCGGCGCACCGCGCCGGACTGTCCACGGCCACCGACAGCGTCCGTGACCTGCTGAGCGAAATCGAATGGGCGAAAGGCTCGCTCATCGCGCCGGAGGACTACGTGGCGGCGGTCGCCGCACAGCGGCGCGAGACGCCCTACGAGGCTTTGCGCGTCGCCGATGTCTACGTGGGCTACGAGAAGCTCAAGGCGACGCCGGACGGGCTGCTGCTCGACTTCGACGATTTGTTGCTGCACACGGCGGCGGCGCTGGAGGACTATCCGGCGGTGGCCGACGAATTCCGCGGTCGCTACCGCAGCTTCGTCGTGGACGAGTACCAGGACGTCACGCCCCTGCAACAACGCGTGCTCGACGCGTGGCTCGGCGAGCGCGACGACCTGACCGTCGTCGGCGACGCCAACCAGACGATCTACTCCTTCACCGGCGCCACGCCGAGCTACCTACTGGACTTCTCCCGCCGCTTCCCCGATGCCACGGTGGTCCGCCTGGAACGCGACTATCGCTCGACGCCCCAGGTGGTGTCGCTGGCCAATCGGGTGATCGGGGCGGCGCGCGGGCGCATCGCGGGCACCAGGCTGCAACTGATCGGCCAGCGCGCCGACGGACCAGAGCCCGTCTTCGCCGAGTACGACGACGCGCCCGCGGAGGCCGCGGCGGTGGCCGCGGCGATCGGCCGGCTGATCGAGGCGGGTACACCGGCCGCCGAGATCGCCGTGCTCTACCGGATCAACGCCCAGTCCGAGAGCTACGAGCAGGCGCTCACCGAGCGCGGCATCCCCTATCAGGTGCGCGGCGGCGAGGGTTTCTTCGCGCGTGCGGAGGTCAGGCAGGCCGTGCAGGCACTGCGCCAGGCCGCGTCCCGCGAAGATCTGCCCGACCAGGCGCGCAGCGGCAACGCCTTGGTCTCGCTGGTGCGTGCGGTGCTCGCCCCGCTCGGTCTCACCGCCACCGAGCCAGCGGGCGCGCAGGCGCGGGAACGCTGGTCCTCGCTGATCGCCCTGGTGCGCCTGACCGAGGAACTGGTCGGCCACGACGACCGGCTCGACCTGACCGGGCTGCTGCGCGAACTGGCGACCCGCGCCGAGGCCAGGCACCCACCCACGGTGCAGGGGGTCACGCTGGCCTCTCTGCATGCCGCCAAGGGCCTGGAGTGGGATGCGGTGTTCCTCGTCGGCCTGTCCGACGGCACCATGCCGATCGCGCACGTCCTCGCCGACAACGGCTCGGTCGCCGACGAGGCGGCGCTCGAGGAGGAGCGGCGACTGCTCTACGTCGGCGTCACCAGGGCGCGCGAACATCTGCGGCTGTCCTGGGCGCTGGCCAGGAACGAAGGCGGCAGGCGGACCAGGCGGCGATCGCGATTCCTCAACGGCCTCGTCCCCGACGATTCGCCCGCGTCCCGGATCGCGGCCCCGCCGCCGGCCTCCCACGGCGTCCGCCCGACCTGCCGGGTCTGCGCGAAACCGTTGATCGGCACGTACGCGACCATGCTCGGCCGTTGCCGTCGGTGCCCGGCCGAACTGGACGCCGAATTGCTTGCCGCGCTGCGGGACTGGCGCGCGGAGAAGGCGGAGGCGCTGCGGGTCCGGGAATTCGTCGTGTTCACCGACACCACACTCACCGCGATCGCCGAACAACTGCCCGCCGACGACGCCGCACTGGCCGCCATCGCGGGCATCGGCGCGAAGAAGATCGACCAGTTCGGGGCCGATGTGCTCGCGATCGTCGCGTCCCGGCTTCGATCCATGTCACAAAACCGCAGGTAGAAAATAGGTTGTCGTGCTCGAAGATCTTGCCTATGGTGTTTTTACGCACCGGGAGGGCATCTCGGCGCGCACAGTTAGCGACACACCACGAGTACAGGAGGGAGGCAGAGCAGTGGACAACATCATGAACTTCGGCGCCAGTGGCGTTGCGGTCTATGCGCCCATGGCGGCCTCCCGGGGGATCCTCGCCTTGCAGGGGATCGGTCTGTCCGGAATCGGTGCGTTCGGCACGTCGTGCAAGCAAGTGAATATCGCTGCGATGCACACGTCTATCCGTACCGAGATCCAGGGCAAGCCCAGCGCGGGCTGGCACCCGGCGGCTGCCGAGGCAGCAGTCGGTGTCTTCGCGGATGAAGCCGGTTTCGAGCCGGCGGACCCGCGGGCAGCACGCCTCCGCACCGCACACCCAGCGATCGTGATCAGGACTCGACACAGATGTCGACCTAGGTAGGGAACTCCTCCCCGACCTCCTGGCCACGGATCGCACGACAGCGAAACCGTGGCCAGTATTCTCCGGCCCTTCAGCCGACCGGCACCGGTTTCGCCACAACAAACGAACCGCTGCAAACGAGCTGAAGGAGAACGACGTGTTCACCGCACAGGGTTGGCCACAGGCCACTACTGACGTGACATGCCGGACCGTGGCGCCGACTACCCGGACCCAGGAGATCACCAAGGTCCTGCCCTGCCGTGCTGGAGATCCGGACCTCTGGTTCGCCGAGAGCCCGGTCCAGTTGGAGCAGGCCAAGGCGCTGTGCGCGACCTGCCCGATCCGCAAGGGCTGCCTGAGCGCCGCCATGGATCGTGGTGAGCCGTGGGGTGTTTGGGGCGGTGAGATCTTCGACCAGGGTGTCGTGATCGCCCGCAAGCGCCCCCGCGGCCGTCCGCGCAAGGTCGCGATCCCGGCATGAGCCGGGGAGTGTCTTCCCTCCCTCCGGTCGATGTGCTCGAATCGGTCGGTCCCGACACGGGCCGAGCCAACGAACGAGAAAGCAGACCAGCCGCCTACCGTCGTCCGGTAGGCGGCTGGGTCTGATTTGCAGCGCTGTGTTTGATTTGCAGCGCCTGCGGCGCTGCGTGTTCGCGGCCCCGGGGAGTCTCGCGTTCGAGCGACCGAGACTCGCG